>CALJDG010000068.1 GCA_938023865.1 uncultured archaeon
CATAATGTTGGTGTCATGCTCCCTTATACAGGCTTGCATTACATGTTGTTTGACAGCGTAGAAGAGCCAGCCTTTGTAATGACAAGCGCCAATCCGCCAAACCAGCCCATCGTTAAAGACGACGATGAAGCCCTAAAAACACTAGGCGACATAGTTGACTATTTTCTCTTCCATAATAGGCGAATAGCCCACAGATGCGACGACTCAGTTGTTCGAGTGCACGGCGAAAAACCAGTATTTATTAGACGTTCAAGGGGTTTCGCGCCAGCCCCAGTAATTTTGAGGGGGAAAGCCGAAAAATGTGTCTTGGCTTTGGGTGGCGAGCTTAACAACACTGCTTGTGTTTTGCTCGGCAATAAAGCCTTCATATCCCAGCATATAGGCGATGTGGAAAACGTAGAAACGCGGGATTTCTTGGAAAGTGCCGCCAAACACTTAATTCGCCTAACAAACAGTAAGGTGGAAGTTGTTGCATGCGATTTGCATCCGAAATTCACAACAACAAAGCTTGCACGAAACTTGGCTGAGGAGAACGGCTGGAGGCTTTTCCAAGTCCAACACCACTATGCTCATGTCGCTGCCTTGTTGGCTGAACATGACGTATCTGAGATTGTTGGTGTCTGCTGTGATGGCTACGGGTATGGTGTCGACGGCGAGGCATGGGGAGGCGAAATAATACTAGGCTTAAAAGACTCTATCGAATTCAAGCGTCTGGCCCATCTTGAAAAACAGCCTATGCTTGGCGCAGATTTGGCCACCCGCTACCCGCTTAGAATGGCTGCTGGAATCCTATATAAAAAGGTGGATGTGGAAGACTGGCTCGTGCGGAATGAAAGGCATTTTCCCCACGGCGAAAAGGAAGTCCAATTAATTCTTCAACAACTGAAAAGGAGATATGGCGCAGTTAAAACAACAAGCTGTGGGAGAATTTTAGACGCTGTTGCAGCCGTTTTGGGCATATGCTATGAACGAACATATGAGGGCGAGCCAGCCATGAAACTTGAATCAGTAGCCATTAAGGGAAAAGACACGCTAAAACTGAAGCCGAAAATTGAGGGTGACACCCTAAACACCACCGAACTGCTACTGGAGATGTTTGAAAACAGAGAAAGACGCGTCATACAGGATTTAGCTTTTTCAGCCTACACCTACTTAGCCAAGGGCTTAGCAGAACTAGCTATAGAGAAAGCCCTAGAAAGTGGTGTAAAAATGGTTGGTTTTTGTGGCGGAGTTGCCTGCAACGAAATATTCGTAAAAATTATGCGGGAAACTGTTGAGGCAGTAGGCCTAAAATTTCTTGTCCACGAGGCGGTTCCACCCGGTGATGGCGGATTATCCTTTGGTCAAGCCTTCGCCGCTGGATTCTCGCCTTCTTAAGGCATAAACAATTTATCTCCGTGTGCTTTGCTATTTCAAAGATAACGATGTGTTTGGCTATCCCCGCAAAGGTTGTAAGTGTTCAAGGCAATTTAGCGAAAGTGGATTTTGGAGGAGGCTTGATAAGAGAGGTGGATGTAAGCCTCGTAGACGTGAAAGTGGATGATTACGTGCTTGTCCATGCTGGATATGCTATTCAAGTGCTAAGCAAAGAAGAAGCTAAAGAAACATTACGCTTATGGAGCGAAATTTTAGAAGTTAAGGCAAAGCTTGAACGAAATGATTTGATGAGCTGAAATGTTTGAGCGTTTCAAAAAACTTAGAGACCCAAAATTAGCGAAACGTGTCGTCGAAAAAATCCACGATTTTGCTCCCAAACATGACGTTGTGAAGATATGCCATGTGTGCGGCACCCACGAATGGACAATAACTCATTTCGGGCTGAGAAGCCTCTTACCCCAAAATGTTGAAGTTATAGCCGGGCCAGGATGCCCGGTATGTGTGACACCTGCCTCTGAAATAGACGAGGCTGTGCAGCTTGCTCTAAAAGGCGTTGTTATAACATGCTTTGGGGATGCCCTCCGTGTTCCGGGCTCTGAAAAATCGCTGTTGGATGCTAAAGCATTGGGGGTTGACGTTAGAGTTGTTTATAGCGCATTAGACGCCGTTAGAATGGCTGAAAAGGAGCCGGATAAAGAGTTCGCCTTCTTCGCCATAGGCTTCGAAACGACAGCTCCCTCAACAGCCATAGAAATCCTCAAAAAACCGCCAAAAAACCTAACCTTTCTAGTTTCCCATCGATTAATCCCGCCGGCAATGGAGCTTCTTCTCGGAATAGGGGATCTTCATATCGACGGCTTTATAGCTCCAGGACACGTAAGCACCATTATCGGCTTAAAAGCCTACGAAATTTTTCCAAGTGCTTATAGAATGCCAACAGTGGTAGCTGGTTTTGAACCTTTAGACGTACTGTTTGCCATATACATGGTTCTGAGACAGCTACGGCAAGGCGTAGCATGTTTAGAAAACGAGTATGCTAGAGCTGTAAGCTGGGAGGGCAATATTAAAGCACAAAAATTTATGGCCGAAGCATTCAAAATTGTAGATGGAGAGTGGCGCGGATTAGGAAAGCTTCCATTATCAACATTCAGGTTAATAGAAAAATACAGCGTATACGATGCTCGAGAGAAATTTGGAGTAAAAATCAATTGCGGAAGAGACCTGCTGCCAGGATGTCAATGCCATCTTGTTATGATAGGTAAGATTAAGCCGACGGAATGTCCACTATTTATGAAGGCTTGCACTCCGCGTAAGCCCTTAGGTGCATGCATGGTAGGTATAGAAGGAACATGCAGCATATGGGCAAAGGCTATGAACAAATTATGAGAAAATAAGCACAACTTTTGTTACATAGAAAGGGTATAATCCAATTTTAATTTAACTTTTATGGAAGTGGCAAACTAATAAAGCAATTCTATTGAACATGAAATGCAAACAGAGGGATTAGGACGTTATCATCAAAATCTACTGAGTCAATCTCGAAGGGACTAGATATCTTAGCAAAAAATCCCGGTCTTTTCATTCCATCGCTTGCGCCCTTGGCAATTCATTTGATCTTTATAATTTTAGCCTACGTTGTTTTTCCGGCAAGATGCCGCGTTTATGGTCCATCGGTTTATCCTCCATATTTCACTTACTATGAAATAGTAGCTCCAAACGGGTGGCTTTTGTGGGGAGGCTATTTTATTGCGTCGATAGTTGGTTTTATTGCTAGCTGTGTAATTGTTGACATGGCCAATGATGTTATAAGAGGGCTTCCAATGGACTTGAATAAGAGTTTAAGCCTAGTCACGAATAGGATGGGAAACTTAATTTTAGCGGCAATCATTTCGGCAATATGTTTCATAACCTTTATCCTAATCCCTATAGCCTTGTTCATAATTACCATTGCCATTATAGAAGGAACAGAGGCTATACAAAGCACAAAAAGTGCCGTTGAGTTTGTTATTAAAAACTTAAACGAAGTTATCATCTTCATAATTACAGTCGTAGTTGCTTCGATAGTTTTTGGCCTCTTCTTCACACTTATCCCGGTTGTTGGCGTCTACATCGGACCAATAATTATGTGGATAATCAATGTTATTTTCACGGTAGCATCCGTAGACTTCTATCTTACTTTAAGGCAACCAAGTCCACAACCTATGTCCCCTCCATCACCTCCGGCACCTCCACAACCTACGTAGCATCGAAAGCATAAACAAACTCATCATATTTCGGTCAAAAAGTAAAAGCACCTCTGCACATCAGTTTTGATAAGGAAAATTTATTTAAGCTAAATTTTAGCATACAATACATCGATTAGAGGGAATTGAATGGCTAAACAAGAAAAGGCTGTTACAAAAGACATGCTTATCGGTATGCAAGTTATAGATGCTGAAGGGCGCCTAGTTGGAACGGTTAAAGATGTCTCATTTATAGTAGGAAAGACAGGCATATCTCTTTATGTAGAGAGCAAGAAAGGAGAAAGCCGAAATATACCATGGGATGAGGTGCAAGCGGTTGGAGACTTCGTCCTATTAAAGCCTGAACAAACCCAAGCGCAACAAGCTCAACCAACATGTCCGACATGCAAAGGACTGCTAACTTATATTCCCCAGTATCAAAGATGGTACTGTTACACTTGCAAAAAATATGCCTAACTAAGCATCCATCTGATCCCTTTTTATATTGGTGTTAATAAAAAAGTAATAACAGTTTGTATAATGGTTGGGGCGGGGGCGGAGACGTTGGCAGTGTCATTGCGCTTGCGTGGGAACAGTTTCTTCAACTTTTTTAACACCAATGAACATTAGAATTGCAGCAACCAAGTCAAGCCAGAAGCCAAAATACGAATAACTTGTATAATTTAATGACTTTGTCTATTGAATTCCAGGTGCCACTAGAGAAAAAGCCCAACGCAGATGTCTCAAGAGGAGATCCGCATGGTACCGGGCTTGGGATCGATGTACCCTTTGAGAACCCACTTTGCAATCCTGCTGCAAATACGATTATGGAAAGTGGGACGAGAAATCCTTCAATAACTAAAGCTGTCTTTCCTTTTGCTGGTGTTATGCTGCCAACTATTCCTAGAATGCCACTTATTAGAATGAAAGCATTGAAAGCTAAATCGAACCACAGGTTTATCGGTATATCCGTTGCGAATCCCATGAATGAGATAGCGTCTCAATATGGGAATATTGAAACATCTGTTGATATAGTAATTACTATGATCGGACTTGAAAAGTTAACATCCACTATAGTAGTGCTAAGCTTATGAATGCAAGTATGCCTCAATAATGTCATCATAATCCACTTTCAATACTTTTCCATTATATTTAATGATTATTCGCGCCTCTTATTAATAATGAGGGTTAGTTTAAAGTTTTTCATTAAGCTAACATATTCGTGGGATCGGGTCGCCTAATGGTCTCGATATTATTCGTTTTCCACCAATAATGGTCTGCATGGCTACTCCGTTGAAGGCTTCTGTTACTTCGCCTATTATTTCAGCTTCTTCTCCTTCTTTCGTGTTTTTTAGGAATTGTAAGACTGCTTCTGCTTTCTCCTTTAGAACGCCCATTACTATCTTGCCTTCGTTTCCAACTTCAAAGGGATCTAAACCTAGCATTTCGCATGCCGCCCTTACATTATCTTTTATAGGAACTTTTTCCTCGTGGATCAGTATGCCCACTTTTGATTTTTCGCTAAACTCATTTAGGGCGTCTGCTAGCCCGCCGCGCGTTGGGTCTTTCATTGCAACTATTCCGCCAACTTCGCCTAATAAACGTTGAATGAGATTGTTTAGGGGTTTAACATCCGATTTTATGTTGCTTCCAAAGTTTAAGCCCTCTTGTGCTGACAAAACTGCCAAGCCATGGTCTCCTATTGTTCCGGACAATATTATTTTGTCTCCGGGTTTGAGGTTTGAATCAAGGATCCAGCGAGCGTTAAAGTTGTCCCTAAAATGTTTAACAATAGACAAATTTTTTTCTAGGGCTTCTGTTCTCCTTCCAATTCCAGAAACATTTATTACGCAGCCGCCTAGGCTTCCCTTTTCAACGACTTTGGTGTCTCCTGTGACTATACTTACATTTGCCTCTAGGCATGTTTGTTTCATGCTTGCCAAAATTCTCTCAAAATTAGATATGGCTAATCCTTCTTCCAATATGAAGCTACACGTTAGAGCGCAAGGCTCAGCTCCTAAAACTGCAATATCGTTAATGGTGCCGGAAATAGCCAAGCGTCCAATGTCTCCGCCGGGGAAGAAGATGGGTTTTACGGCGTGGGAATCGCTTTTCAAGACTATGTCGCTGACAACTGCGGCGTCATCTAAAGCCTCGAGGGGCACTTCAAAATCCGCATTT
The DNA here is from genome assembly GCA_938023865.1 of uncultured archaeon. Taxonomy (GTDB): domain Archaea; phylum Thermoproteota; class Bathyarchaeia; order Bathyarchaeales; family Bathycorpusculaceae; genus JAGTQI01. The sequence goes on from CALJDG010000068.1 coordinate 5,781, forward strand.
TCTACACCGCCGAAGTATTTTAGAATGTAATTTTTAACAAGGTCATGCATGACTATTCCGCCGGCGCCGTGCAGCATTGTTATGTGCTCGTTTCTCTTCATCGTGCTCACCACTTCGATGTCAATGAAGTCTTAGGTTAAACATAAATGCATCGAAGCCTTGCAGGCATTAATCAACTGAATTGTGAAAGAAGATGTGTTTTGTTGGTGCTAGACTAACTTTAAAATGTACTGGTTTATGGAAAACCATATAAACCGCCATGTAGCTGTTCAATTGCACAGTTGGAGAGTCTATCAAGTGCCAAAATGGGGATACTCCATACCTCAAGAAGCATTAGATCCCGAGAAAACGGTTAAGGCGAGTGGTCGGGAGGTTAGGGTATCCCATAAATCCGCCCGCGAAGTATGTAATGCAATAAAGGGCATGATGCTTACAGAAGCTAAAAAGTTTTTGAGGGATGTTATAGCAAAAAAGAGAGCTATTCCCTTCACAAGGTTCAAGAAGAAAGCTGCCCACCGCCATGGATTGGAAAAGGCTTATGCTGGTAGGTATCCTATAAAGGTGGCTAAGCAGATTCTAAAAATTCTTGATGGTGCGGAAGCCAACGCTGAAAACAAGGGATTGGACACAGAAAGGCTCAAAATAATTCACGCTTCAGCTTACCCTGGAATGAAGATTAGGCGTTATATGCCAAGAGCCTTTGGTAGAGCCGCACCGAAATTTGAAACCTTAACTCATATTGAAATAGCCTTGGAGGAGCAACGCGAGGCAGTCTCGGAGATGTCCTGATGGCTGTTGTAAAACATTTTATCTCGAAATCTAGGAAGAGGGCGGAAATCGACGAGTTTATGCAGAAGAAACTCGAAAAGGCTGGTTATGGCGGGGTGAACATTTCGGAAACTCCGCTTGGGACTCACGTGGTTATTTATGCTATGCGACCCGGGCTTGTGATAGGAAGAAGCGGCGAAACTATAAGGGAACTGGCGAAAGTATTAGAGGAGAAATTCAAAGTTTCCAACCCCCAAATCTCAGTTTCTGAAATTGAAGTTCCTGAACTGAACCCGTACATTGTTGCCACACGTATAGCCTCCGCTTTGCAAAGAGGTGTGCATTTTAGGCGTGCAGGTTTCTGGGCTTTAAATCAAGTTATGGAAGCCGGGGCCTTAGGGGTGGAGATAATCATTAGTGGAAAGCTGCGGACTGAGCGAGCTAGATACGAAAAGTTTAGGAGTGGTTACTTGCCAAAGTGTGGAGACCCGGCCTTAAAATACATGCGTAAAGCTGAGGTTCACGTCCAGCTTAAACCGGGCATTTACGGCGTTAAGGTTAGGATAATGCCTCCGGACGCGCAGTTTCCAGATAAAATCCAAATAGTTGAGACTCCGCCAGCGGAGGAGAAGCTCGAAGAAGCTGTTGAAAAGGCTCTAGTGGAGGAGGCTGAAGAAGAGAGCACTGAAGAGGAGGAAGCCAAGTAAATGCCCATAATTAGGGTCAAGGAAATAAGGGAAATGTCTTCGGAAGAGCGACGTAAAAAACTTAACGAGTTTAGAACAGAGCTTCTTAGGCTTAAGACTATGGTTAAGGCTGGTGGCACGGTTGAAAACCCAGCGAGAATAAAGGAGTTGCGGAGGGCGATTGCCAGAATATTGACGATAGAGAATGAGCGAAAAATGGAGGCTAAAAAAACGGAAGGCAAGGAAAGGGTGAGTAAGTGAAGGTGACGCCGGATATAATACGCTGCGAGTTTATTGGTACAGAGGCGAAAGTTGTTCGGAGTACCCATCGGAGTTATGTTGGGTTACGCGGCAAGATAGTAAACGAAACGCGGAACACGTTTACCATACTCCATAATAGCGAAAGGAAAATTGTTGTAAAAGGATCCTCATTTTTTCATTTCAAGTTTTCCGATGGAACTATTGTTGAAATTGATGGTAAGCTTCTTGTTGGAAGACCTGAAGATCGTCTCAAAAAACGCGTCAGGAGGCTTTGGTGATGGCAATAACTTTAAAGAAGCCTAAGAAAACCTGCGATGACAGGAACTGTCCATTCCATGGGAGTCTTTCAATAAGAGGCCGCATATTAGAAGGTGTGGTTGTCAGTTCAAAAATGGACAAAACCGTCATAGTGCGCCACGATTATTTAAAGTATGTTCCAAAGTTTATGCGTTATGAAAGGCGGCGCAGCCGCATCCCATCTCATAATCCGACATGTATAGATGCAAAAGAAGGCGACCGTGTTGTAATAGCTGAATGTCGACCAATAAGCAAAACAGTCTCCTTTGTGGTTGTGGAGAAGAAAGAGGAGGCTAAATAGAATGGCGGCGAAGGCAAAAACTAGAGGTTTGGTTGCAAGGGGAGTGATTGGTCAGAGACCAAAAATCTCTAGGGGATTACCAGCTGGCTCTATCTTGAGATGTGCAGACAACACTGGAGCTCGAGAACTACGCCTAATACAGGTTATGGGTTATAAAGGCAGGCTTAGGCGTGTTCCCTCGGCTGCTGTAGGCGATCGCATAACTGTTTCGGTTAAACATGGCACTCCAGACATGAGGAAGAAAATCTTCCAGGCAGTTGTCGTCAGGCAAAGGATGCCCTTTAGAAGGGCCGACGGCATCTGGGTTCAATTTGAAGATAACGCAGCAGTTATAATAACGGCAGAGGGCGAAATGAAAGGATCTGAAATTCGTGGACCAGTGGCAAAGGAGGCAGCTGAAAGATGGCCAAGAATAGCAAGCGCCGCCAGCATCATAATATAGCGCGGTGAAATTCGAATGCAAACAATAGCTAAAACATCAAAACCTTCAAAACAGAGGAAAATGCTTTTCCAAGTTGCAGATCACATACGTTACAAACATTTCGCTGCCACCCTAGCGTCGGAGCTAAGAAAGTCTTATGGCACTAGAAGTCTTCCAGTGAGAAGCGGTGACACCGTTCGTGTCCTGAGAGGAGACCATAAGGGGTTCGAAGGGAAAGTTGCCAGCGTTGATAGGAAAAAGTTTAAGATTTATGTTGAAGGATTAACTCGAGAGAAAGTTGACGGCTCAACGGTTTTTGTCCCGATTCACCCGTCAAAAGTCATGATAACCAAGCTTAACCTCGATGACAAGTGGAGAAAGAAAATTCTGGAAAGACGGAAGAAAGCAAAAGAGGTTGCAGAAAAAATTGTAGAGAAACCCCCGGAAGAAGTAAAGGTTGCTGAAGAAAAGCCGGTCAAGGAAAAGCCTTCGGCCGTAATAGAGGCGCCGATGGCGGAGAAAAAACCGATTCGGAAAAAAAGAGCCGCAAAGAAACCGGAGGGAAAGAGCGAGGAAAAAAGGGAGAAAAAAGCGCTGGAGAAAAAGAAAAAGGCTGTGAGAAGGCACAGAAAAGCGGAGGAATCTGAACTTGGGTAGAAAAGGAGGCTCAAAAACCCTTAAACGAAAGCCGGCACCGAGGATCTGGCCAATACATAGGAAAGAGTTTGTCTGGGTTGTAAAGCCAACCCCCGGCCCTCATTCTCTGGAGAGCTGTTTGCCAATAACGCTGCTTTTACGTGACATTTTGAAGGTTGCAAAAACAAGAAGGGAAGCCAAAATAATAACTGCGCAAGGAAAGGTATACGTCGACGGGAAAGGTAGACGGGACGACAAGTTTCCAACGGGACTCATGGATGTGGTCTCGCTTCCTGACTTGGATAAGCATTTCCGCATTTTGCCATCCCATAAGGGCTTAATACTTCATCTCATAAACAGGGAGGAAGCCAGCTTCAAGCTGTGCAGAATAGAGAACAAGACTGTGGTAAAAAACGGGCACGTACAGTTGAATCTCCATGACGGTTCAAACGTGCTAATCAAAGTTGCAGACCCAAAGAACCCGCAAGAGGACGTCTACAACACTTTCGATACGGTCAAGATTTCACTTCCGGATAGGCAAATTCTTGAACATATCAAGATTAAGGAGAACGATTATGTGATAATTACCGGCGGTAAAAACATGGGGAAGTATGGCAGAATTGTTAAAATCGAGAAAGTTAAAGGCAAGAAAGGCAAAGACGCCATAGTGACGGTGGAAGACGATAAGGGCAACCGCTACCAGACTGTGATGGAGTTCGTTTTTGCAATAGGTGAAACGAAACCGCTGATTTCTTTGCCGGAGGCTCTATAGAATGTCCGAAGATGAAATCAGGAAAAGGTGGGAAGAAAATCCGATGCTTAAGCCAAGAATAGACAAGGTTGTTGTTAACATAAGTGTTGGCAAGTCGGGGGAGCCTCTTGAAAAAGCCTCAAAGGTGCTGAAAAATTTAACCGGACAGACACCGTGCAAACGGAACGCAAAGAAAACCATTAGGGATTTTGGAATAAGAAGGGGTGAACCAATGGCTTGCATTGTTACGCTTAGAAAGCAAAAAGCAATAGAATTCTTAAAAAAGGTCTTGCATGTGGTTGATTACAAGATCCCAAAGAGCTGTTTTGATGAGTACGGAAATTTCGCATTCGGAATAAAAGAGCATATAGAAATTCCAAGCGTCAAATATGACCCCGAAATAGGAATATTCGGTATGGACGTCTGCGTATCGCTAAGCAGACCCGGATGGCGCGTTAAAAATCGGCGCAGAAGCAAAGCGAAAATAGGTTCAAGCCATGTTTTAACACCCCAGGAGGCTATGGTTTTTGTTAAAGATGCTTTAGGGGTTGCAATAGTCTAATTTAACTGTGCAGAGGGCATTTTATGGGTAAAAAGAAGCCTAAAAAAGAAAGAAAGTATGGCAAGGGCGCCAGACCATGCGTCAGATGCGGTTCATACGGTCCTGTTATTCGGCGTTATAATTTATATTTATGTAGGCATTGTTTTAGGGAAGTAGCCAAAAAACTTGGATTCCAAAAGTATGAGTGATGAGGAAAGCATGATGGATGTGCTGTCGAACGGCTTGACAACAATCATAAACAACGAGATACGCAACAAACGTGAATGTGTGATTAGCCCAGCCTCTAAACTTTTAGGTAGGGTTTTGAGGGTTATGCAACTGAACGGCTACATCGGTGAGTTCGAATTTATAGATGATGGACGCTCCGGAAAGTTCAAAGTTCAACTTTTAGGCAGAATAAACAAGTGTGGTGCCATAAGACCACGCTTCGCAGTTAAAGTTGACGAGATTGAAAGTTGGGAAAAGAAGTTTTTACCCTCAAGAGAGGTGGGGCTTCTAATAATCTCAACTTCAAAAGGAGTGCTATCCCACAAGGAGGCTAAAGAAAGAGGCATTGGAGGCAGACTTTTAGCCTACATTTACTAGGGGGATTTTGGCAAATGCGGGCTATTGAAGCTTCAAGGATCGTTCAAATCCCAGACGACGTGGAATTAACCCTCGAAGGCAAAAGAGTGACGGTTAAAGGCTCGAAAGGAATCCTGTCCAGAGACTTTTCGTATGCATCAATCTCAATGGAGCTTCAAGGAAAAAGCCTCCGTATTTGGGCTAATTGGCCTAGAAAAAAGGAAAGCGCTCTAGTTGGCACAATTTACGCTCACATCAATAATATGATTACCGGGGTTAAGAATGGTTTTACCTACAAATTAAAGATAGTTTTTTCTCACTTTCCAATTTCAGTTAAAGTTCAAGACGGGATGGTGCTAATCGAAAACTTTACAGGTGAAAGGAACCCGAGGAAGGCAAAAATTGTTGGTAACGCAAAGGTGAAGGTCTCCGGCGACGAGGTGGTTGTTCAAGGGATAAATCTAGAAGAAGTGAGCCAAACAGCCGCGAACATAGAGCAAGCCACAAAAGTGCGGAGGAAAGATCCTCGAGTTTTTTTGGACGGCTTATATCTATATGAGAAAAGTGAGGGAATGGAAGCTTGAACGAGCATGACGCCGTCGTTTTAGAAAAAGCCTTGAAGGTAAGGGCTAGACTAAAAAGGAAAAAGCCTGATTTTGTTCGGCAGGAAAGCTGGCGATATGAACGGATAAAAGAGAACTGGCGTAGACCAAAGGGCATAGACAACAAAATGCGAAGAAAAATCAAGGGATGGCCCCAAACTGTAAGCGTTGGTTATAGGGGACCGAAGGCTGTGAGGAGGCTCCACCCATCCGGTTATGAAGAGGTCTTAGTGTATAATGTTGATGAGCTTAAGAAAGTGAATCCTAAAACTCAAGCCGCGCGGATTGCTCACACCGTTGGCAGAAGAACTAGACTGCAAATTCTTGCAGAGGCACGTAGGAGGAAGATAACTATTTTGAACGTGGGTGTTAGGGAAGAGAAGAAGAAAGAAGAAGTGGAGAAAGCAGAAGCTGAAGAAGAGAAAACGGTTGAAAAAGAAACTGAAAAGGAAAAAGAGAGGAAGGAGGCGGCTAAAGAGAAGCCGAAGCCCAAGCGAAAGAGAGCAAAGAAAAGCAAGGGAGAGTAGAAAGAACAGTGACTAGCCTTAAAAGCCAGAAGCGACTTGCAGCCCAAATATTGAAGGTTGGTCAGGATAGGGTTTGGATAGATCCTAATAGGATAGAGGATGTTGAAGTCGCAATAACCCGTGAGGAGATTAGGAAGCTAATCCACGAAGGCGCGATTAAGCCTTTGAAAGAGAAAGGTATCAGCCGGGCAAGAGCAAGAATTATCCACCAAAAGAAGAAGAAAGGTTTGAGGTGCGGTCCGGGAAGCAGAAGTGGTTCAGTGAAGGCTAAAATCTCTAAAAAGGAGGCTTGGATGAAAAAGGTTCGGGCCTTAAGAAAGAGGCTCCGCGAGCTGAAGGCTAACAAAATAATCACTGAAAGCACTTATAGAAAGCTTTACACCATGGTTAAAAGTGGAAGGTTCACGTCAGCTGCTGACATGGAGAGATTTTTAAAGACTCACGACCTCTGGAGGAAACGCTGATGGCGAAGGGTTCTCGTTATAATGTGCCTTACCGCCGGAGAAGAGAAGGCAAAACAGACTATCACAAAAGAAAAGCCTTAATCCTCTCAAAAAAGCCCAGGCTTGTGGTTCGAGGTACGCTCAAAAACATTATTGTCCAAGTAATCGCCGCCAAACCTGGTGGCGACGAAGTTTTAGTTTCAGCCCATAGCATAGAAATACTAAAAAATTATGGGTGGAAAGCTCCGAGGGGTAATATCCCGGCAGCCTATCTAACAGGGCTTTTGTGCGGGTTGAAGGCCAAAGCAAAAGGTATAAAAGAGGCAGTTCTAGACATTGGGCTGCGTTCTCCAACGAAAGGTGCAAGAATTTTCGCAGCCCTCAAAGGAGTTTTAGACGCTGGTTTAAGTGTTCCATACGGGGAGGAGAAACTGCCAGACGCGAATAGAATTCAAGGCATTCACATAGCCCAGTACGCGAAAATGCTTTCAGCAAACACTGAAAAGTACATGGCAACGTTCTCAAAATATCTTGAAAATAAGGTTTCTCCAGATAGCCTTCCCAAACATTTTGCAGAGGTTAAGAAAGCTGTAATTGCCGATTTTAAGATCGGAGGCGAAAGTCATGGCGGTGGATAGGGGTAGAAGCTTAGAAGAGTGGGCTCCCAAAACACGTCTTGGAAAACTGATTCAGGAGGGGAAAATAACATCCATTGAAGAGGTTTTCATGGAAGGCTTGCCAATACGGGAACCCCAAATTGTTGATGCTTTGCTTCCAGACCTTCAAGAAGAAGTTATAAACATAAATCTTGTTCAGAAGCAGACAGATGCTGGTGAGAAGTCCAGGTTTAAAGCGATAGTTGCCGTTGGCAATAGGGACGGCTACATTGGGCTCGGCGCGGGAAAAGCGAGTCAAGTGCGGACGGCAATAGAGAAGGCGGCTGCAGATGCAAGACTTAACCTTGTTCCAATAAGGCGGGGATGCGGCAGCTGGGAATGCGGATGTGGAAAACCCCATTCTGTCCCTTTCCAGATTGAGGGTAAATGCGGGGGCGTAAAAGTTGTAATTGTGCCTGGGCCGAGAGGCTTAGGTTTGGTTGCCAGCGAGGTTGCAAAGGTGATCCTTGGACTAGCAGGAATAAAAGATTGTTGGACGAGGAGCTATGGCTCTACAAGAACCGTTCCATCCTTTGCTTACGCGGTTTTTGACGCCCTAAAGATGACTTACAGCCTAATCACGCCGATGGATTGGGTGAAATAGCTTGTCAGAAGAAACCGAAAGTCGCAAATGCGTCGCAGCCATACGTATTCGCGGGATTATAAGCGCGCCCTTACAAGTTAGAGAAACAGTAAAAATGCTAAATCTAAAAAGAAATAACTATGCCGTTTTAATCGACAATAGGCCTTCTTTCATTGGAATGTTGAAGACGGCTCAAAGCTTTATCACCTGGGGCGAAATCTCAAAGAAATCTTTAGTTACACTGTTAAAGAAAAGAGGCAGACTTATCGGCAATAAAAAGTTGACGGATGAATACGTCAAAAAGCTTGGTTACAGCTCTTTAGAGGAGCTTGCGGAGGCAATTTATAACTGTAAAGTTGAGTATTGGAAACTACCAAATATCCAGCCATATTTTAGATTGCATCCGCCAACAAATGGTTTTAAGGGTAAGATAAAGAAGAGCTACGGTATGGGCGGCGAGCTTGGATACCGCGGCGAAAAAATAAACGAGCTTTTGGATAGAATGATCTAAGGCTCTTTGTGTTGCGGCGATATCTTTTATAACTTGTTTGAAAAGCGTTTGTGTTAAAGGGAGGAGAAACCAGCGTGAGATGGCGGAGAAGCGAGAAACGTCCAAAATGGTTTAGGAGCGCAAAAAGACTTGGCAGAACTGAAGATGATGTTTTCAGGTTTAAAAATTTGAGGTCACCGCAGAGGCGGGTCTCTCATAAGTATAAGGGTTTGAAGACGTTTAAAGTTAAAAAATGGAGAGAACCTGAACCTCTGGTGGACGTTTTTAGGGAGAATGATAGAATAATTGTTGTTACAGAGCTTAAAGGCTTTAAGAGGGAAAACATAAAGGTTCTTGCCGAGAAACAGCGGCTAACCCTGACGGCAAGAGCTCAGGGAAGAAAATACTCTAAAAGTTTAAATCTTCCAGAGGCTGTGATTCCAGAGGCGACCCGCATAACATATAAAAACGGAGTCCTCGAAATACAAATGAAAAAAGCCATAGAAGAAAAGAAGCAGCTAAACAAGGTTGCTGGATAGAGGTGCCCCATAAGCTCAGGAAGATCCGTAAAAAACGTGGTTCAAGAACATGCGGCTACGGAAGGGTAGGGCAGCATAGAAAATCTGGTTCCAAGGGATACCGAAGGGCTGGACGCCATAAGCACGGCTGGTCATACGTTATTAAATACGAGCCCGAATACTTCGGGAAGAAAGGTTTCACCTCGCCTAAAAGTTTGCGGCGTGAAGTCAAAGCCATAAATGTTGGAGAGCTTGAAGAGCTAGCTGAAAGATGCGGGGGAAAAACAGGGGAAGGCAAAATCCTCATAGACTTGGAAGGTTTAGGTTATACGAAGCTTCTGGGCGCAGGAAAAGTTACGAAACCTCTTATTGTGAAGGTTGCCTCTTGCTCGAAATCCGCGGCTGATAAAATAACGGAGGCTGGAGGACAAGTTATAGTAGAACCTCAATAACTTGGGGAGTAGTTGTCAACCCATGGCTGGAAGATTCCTGAGCGTGTTTAAACCTCTCGCGCGGTTCATTCCGGAAGTTAAGGCCCCGGAACGAAGAGTAAGTTTTAATGAGAAACTCTTCTGGACAGCCATAGCCCTAATAATTTACTTGGTAATGGCGAGCAACGCTTGCAGTCTTTACGGCATACAAAGGTCTGAGGAATTTGCCCCATTGAGGATAATTTTTGCATCCAGCCGCGGCACTTTAATGGAGCTAGGTATAGGACCAATTGTTACTGCTGGCTTGATTTTGCAGCTTTTGGTTGGTTCAGCCATGATAGAATGCGACATGTCAAAGCCTGAAGACAGAGCCCTATTCACAACGGCGAGCAAAGTTTTAGCAATAATTTTAACAGGGGTGCAAGCATCAGCTTACATAATAAGCGGAATGTACGGCAACCTGCCAGGGACAACCGCTATAATAGTTTTTCTTCAACTCTTAGCTGCTGGGTTCACAGTCTTACTTTTAGACGAACTTGTCCAAAAAGGTTGGGGATTCGGTAGTGGCATTAGCCTCTTCATAATGGCAGGTGTTGCACAGCAAATATTCCTTCAATGCTTCGATATAAGTGGAGCCGTTGATGAATATTATAACCACGGAATTTTCCCCGCGTTAGCAGGTGCGATAATCAATGGGAAACCGATTATAGGATTATGGCTAAGAGGTAATCTTCCCTCATTAACTGGTTTTATAGCAACGCTGGTAGCTTTTCTTGTTATAATTTACATGGAGGGCGTTAGAGTGGAATTACCGCTTTCTTATGCTGGATACCGTGGTTTCAGAAGCCGTTATCCAATCAAGCTGTTGTACGTGTCAAATCTTCCGGTGATTTTTGCATCAGCGCTCTTTGCTAACATATACTTCTTCTCATACCTTCTGTGGAGTCAGCCGTGGGGCAGAGATAATCCTTGGATTCGACTTTTAGGATGGTACAAGTCGGAAGGGGGGCAATATGTTCCAGCGGGGGGACTCGTTTACTTTGTAACTTCACCTGGAAACCTTACAAACGTGATGCAAGAACCTCTAAGGGCTATTGGATACTTAGCAATTCTCATGGTTTTTTGCGTGATCTTTTCGCTTACTTGGCTCGAGGTTGGTGGTTTGGGGCCCTCAACGGTAGCGAAGCAGCTTGTGGATGCTGGAATGCAGATTCCAGGTTATAGGCGTTCAGGCAAGGCTGTCGAGCAGATCCTCAAACGCTACATTCCTGCAGTTACCGTTTTGGGCGGAGTCATGGTTGGTCTGATTGCTGGCTTGTCAGACTTCTTTGGAGTTTTTGGCTCTGGAATAGGGATTTTGCTTTCCGTAGGTATAATTTACCAGTATTATGAAATTTTGGTGCGGGAAAGAGCAGCTGAAATGTACCCGGCCTTCAGAAGAATATTTGGAGAGTGAGCTTAAGGTATGCCCTTTTTGCCGACAAGTCCTCCTTGGTCAACACTTTTCATTTTATTACTTGCCGCCGCAATATCCTTCCTTATAACTTTAGCTAATCGTTTAACAACGGATCCTGAAAAGACAAAAGCTTGGAGAAAAGAAATCGCCGAGTGGAATGAACAACTACGCAAAGCTCGTAAGGACGGAGATAAAAAGCAGATGGAGAAGCTTATGAAAAAACAGCAGTACATACTTCAACTTCAAGCAAAAATGTCGTGGCAATCAATGAAAGTTTCATTTCTCTTTTTCATCCCATTAATGATAGTCTGGTACTTTTTAGGATCAATGTACGGAGGAACTGAAATCGCGTACTTTCCAGGAATAGGATCCCAGCTACTTTGGTTTTCGTCTTTACTCTGGTGGTATCTTTTATGTTCCTTCCTTTTCAGCACAATATTCTCCCATTTATTAGGCATTTCAAGTGTGGAGTGATGTAACATGACAAGGCCGTCACAGCGTACACGCAGTCGGAAACACATTTCCAAGGCTTTACCTGGTGGACGCACCAACATACATTTTAAACGTGAAGTTCCAAAAGGCGGCGGTTGCGCCAGCTGTGGCAAACCCTTAGCCGGAGTTTCACCTCTCCTTCCCTATGAGATACGGAAAGTAAACAAGACACGAAAGAGTATTTCAAGGATTTACGGTGGGCATCTTTGCCCAAACTGCTTGAAAATAGCCTTGAAACAAGCGGCACGAACGCTGAGCGTCGTGTGAGGCTTGGTATGGCAGAGGAGCCGTTGATTATCTGTGTTTGCGGGATGGCTGGAAGCGGTAAAAGTACATTAGCAAAAAAACTTGCCAAGAAGTATGGACTAAAATATTATTCTGGCGGAGACGCGTTAAAGGCTTTGGCTTTAGAAGGCGGTCATAAGCCGGCAGAGCACGGTTGGTGGGAGAGCAGAGAAGGACTAGCCTTTATAGAGGAAAGGGAGAAAAATCCAGAATTTGATAAGGCTGTAGATGAAAAACTTTTGGAGATTGCGAAGCAGGGAAACGTTATCCTAGACAGTTGGACAATGCCATGGCTTCTCGAAAAAGGGTTCAAGATATGGCTTGAAGCATCTCCCAGGAAAAGGGCTGAAAGGGTAGCCAAAAGAGATAAAATGACCGTAAAAGAGGCGTTAAAAGCCTTAAGAAAGAAGGAGAAGAAGACGAAATCGATTTACAAGAAGCTTTATGGTTTCAAATTGGGCGAAGATTTCACACCCTTCCACATGATATTAGACACTAATAATTTATCCGCCGAAGAAGTTTTCCAAGTCCTAAGTTTAGTCTTAGACCGGACGGTTTTTGGTAAACAGAGCCGCGCGTAAATTTTTTAAGCAGATAGAAAAAATTTCTATAAGATTCCTCTAGAACTAAACTCCACATCGAAACATAAATCTATAAGCGGGGATTGGAGAATTTGAAGGTACTATTTTTCTTTGCGCTTGTTGCCGTATTCATTCTCGTAATTCTTTTCGGGTCTTTCCCAATACTTGAGGAAACAGTTCAGACGCTGCTCACATTTAACCTTCTGTTTCTGCTAATTCTTATGCCATTAAAAGGTTGTATGAAAAGGAAAGTAGCAATTCTATTGTTAGGCAACATCTTAAGCTTTGTCTGGGGCACTCTCTTCTATTCATTCGTCCACCTGGCATTTGCGCATGCAGATGGATTACTAAACTCTTTATATGTGATTTTAAGTCCACTGTTGAATGTTTTTTGGGTCGTAGCGTTTTGGTCTACAAGTCTGACTTTTTTGGCTGAAACAGAAGAAAGAAAACGGTGGAAAACTTGATAACAGAAATTTTAGAAGTTTTATTCGTTTTGTCGGCAGTCTTAATGGCGGCATACCTTGTTCGCCACTACATTTTCACCTTAACAGTTGCAAAGAAATCGAAAGATAATGAAATTGGCCTCGTTGCAACTGAAACCGTGTTTGAGTCTTATCAGCCAAAAGTGTCAATTTTGATACCTGCCCGCAACGAGGAACATGTCATTGGGCGGATTCTTCAAAGAATGACAGAGTTAACATATCCTAAGGATAAGTTGCAAGTAATAGTAATAGATGACGCCTCAACTGATAAAACTGGGATAATTGCTGAACAATATTCGGTAATGCACCCTTACATCTTAGTTGCGAAGAGAAGTAAAGAAGATGGTGGGCGTGGAAAGGCCTCTGCTTTAAACGCTGGAATAAAGTGGGCTAATGGCGAAATTGTATTGTGTTTTGATGCTGATTATTACCCGCAAAGAGACATCGTAGAGAAACTTGTGAAAGAGTTTAAGGACCCCAAAGTTGGAGCTGTTCAAGGTAGGGTTGTTGTGCTGAATGAGCCACGAAACATCGTTACAAGGCTTGTTGCCCTTGAAAGGGTAGGCGGATACCGAGTTGACCAAGAGGCCCGCGACGCCCTTGGCTTGATAACGCAATTTGGCGGAACCGTCGGAGGATTTAAGCGCACGCTTTTAGAATCACTTGGCGGATGGGATGAAAACATTCTGGCGGAGGACACCGATTTGACTTTCCGCATTTACCTTGCTGGTTACAAGGTTAAGTATGTTGGTGATGCGGAATGCTATGAAGAGGCTGTTGAAAACTGGCGGGCCTATTGGAGACAGCGATACAGATGGGCTAGAGGACATATGCAGTGCGCCTTCAAGCATTGGCTGAGAGTTCTAAAATGCAAGGAGCTTGGACTTAAAGAGAAAATTGACGGTCTACTCCTACTAGGTGTCTATTTCCTCCCTGTTGTTGTCCTTTTTTCATGGATAATCGGAGCGCTGTTAATGTTTCTGAAACTTTGGCAGTATTTCTATCCGTTTTGGATAACATCCTCAATAGCCCTATACAGCTCAATAGGTAACTTTGCCCCATTCTATGAAATTGGTGTTGGGTTGCATCTTGACGGCAGAAGGAGGGCGCAGTGGCTTATCCCCCTACTTCTCTTTACCCTCCTATACAATATTCCCATATGCACAAAAGCTGTAATTGACCTTCTCATCTCAAAAATTATGAGGAAAAACAATAACTACTGGGTCAAAACCGAGCATTCAGGCGATGGAAACTGTTATATTATGAACGTAATAAAACCTTTAGAATGGTAGAAAATGGCTCCGGCTTCAGCTTTAACGTCGGCTGTAATGTTGTTTTTTGGAGTTATAACTTTCATTATTATTATGCTTTTACCAGCAATTATGGAGCTGAAAAAACCAAGGGATGCGGGTCCTAAAATATTGGAAGACTACGAGCAAAACGGAATTAATCTATTGCGTGACATGGAAACCAGCGTAAAAATTGATTGGACAATCATAAGACAAGTTGCAGAAATAATTGCAATCCTTCCAAGTTTGGAGCCTTAAAACTAAATTTTAGAAACCCTCATAGACATGGAATTTAAATTTAACGTTTAGAAAAAATAAGACGAGGCCATGTAATGTTCTATTTGAATTGCGCAGAATGTGGTGCAAAATTCGAAGCCTTTCCGCCGAAATACAGTTGCAAGAAATGCGGGAGCCAACTAGAGTACAAATACGATAACGAAACGCTTAAAACCGGAAAGTTTGTCGGGCACTTCACTTTTTGGCGTTACAAGAAACTCCTGCCAAGGGTAAGAAATGTTGTTTCTATGGGAGAAGGAGGAACTCCGCTCGTTAAGGCGAGGAGACTGGCCAAAAATACTGGGCTAAACAATTTATATTTTAAGGATGAGACGCGAAATCCAACAAACTCTTTTAGGGATAGATGCGCCGCCCTGATTGTTTCTAACGCCATAGATTTGGGGTACAGTTCTGTCGTCTGCGCTACAAATGGAAATCTCGGAGCTTCCTTGGCTGCGTATTGCGCCAAGTCTGGGATAACATGTCATGTTATAGTGCCAAAAAACGTAGATATGGGAAAACTTGCCCAAATGCTCATATACAACGCCATAATTGAAGAGCACGGGGAAATAGTTGACGATTCATTGAAGAGAGCAAACGAGCTCACCAAAGAAATGGGTGGATATCAAGGATCAGCGGAGCTTAATCCATTATCCATAGAAGCTTTAAAAACAATAGCCTACGAAGTTTACGAGCAAATGGGCGTACCGGACTGGTTTATAGTTCCCGTTGGAAGTGGCGGGACATTATATGCTGTCTGGAAAGGTTTTAAAGAGCTTGAATTAAGGGGCGAAATAAACTCCATTCCAAGGATGGTTGGCGTTCAAGCTGAGGGATGCTCACCAATTGTAAAAGCATACGTGCTAAACATCAAAGAGCCAACTCTCCAAACAAGACCTTTAACTCACGCGCTTGCCATTCTCGTTAAAAACCCACGGTACGGCGGACTGGCCCTTAAAGCCATCAAAGAATCTCAAGGAACAGCCATATCAGTTTCAGACCAGGAAATCTTCCTAGCAGAACAAGAGATTGCAAAACATGAAGGCATCTTTGCCGAGCCAGCAAGTGCAGCCACCTACGCAGCACTCAAAAACCTAATTAAAGAACAAGTGATTGACAAAGAGAACAGAGTTGCATGCTTAATAACTGGGAGCGGACTAAAAGCAACAGATATCCTTCAAGCTTTAACAAAGAAAAAGAAAACAGCAGTTATTGGATTGGAGATAAGTACAAAAGCGAAAATAATTAGGATATTGAGTGAAAAGCACACTTACGGCTACGATTTATGGAAAAAACTTGGAAAAACAATGACTAGGGCTGCCGTATATCAACACCTAAATGAACTTTCTGAAAGGGGGCTGGTGACAAAATACGAAAAGAACGGAAAGATATTATTTAAAGTGACCAAGCGTGGTAAAAGGGCTTTGAAAGCTATATCTGAAATAAAGTTGTTAATTTAAAGCCAAAAAAGATTTATATAGTATAGTTAAAACTTTACTATTCACAATGAAACAAAAAATTTCGACATTTAATTTGGCGGCAACGGCTGTTTTTACGGGGCTAGTCTGCATAGCAACTATGATTTTTTCAATTTATGTTCCTGCCACGGAGGGATTTTTCAACATAGGTGAATCAATGGTTTTTCTATCCGCGCTTCTTTTCGGGCCGTTTGTAGGCGCTTTTGCTGGAGGGGTTGGCTCAATGTTTGCCGACATATTGTTGGGTTATATCCATTATGCGCCAGGCACGCTTTTTATTAAGGCTTGCGAAGGCGCTGTGGTTGGCATGCTCAAGAAGAGAAATCCGAAGCTTCGTTCAAAGCTTCAATGGAAGCTTCTAACAACGCTTTTGGGCATTGCTGCAGGAATTTTATTAAGTTGGATTGGTTCAGTTTACTATAGCGGTGAAGTGGAACTAGCATTAGGATGGTGGGTATCCAAACTTTACATCCCAATCTATTTCTGGGTGTCCCTAGGCACTGCAACAGCTATTTCAATAGCTGCGGTAGGCTTCGTCACTGAACCCGAATTCGGCTGGACAGTTTTTTCTACTATCGCCGGGGGTTTTTGCATGGTTTTGGGATACTTTTTATACCAATGGTTCTTGATTTACCCACTGTTTAAGATTGAAGTTATAGCAGCGGCTGAAATTCCAATAAATATTGGGCAAATGCTAATAGGCACAATAGTTGCATTACCAGTAGCAAAAGTGGTTTGGCGCTTAGCGCCCTACCTAAAAGAAAAATGACTGGCAAACATGTTGGAGGTAAATAGTTGAGTCTGCCTTTTGGAAAAGTTCCAGTTGAGATTCTGAAAGAGGTTGTTTTTAAGAATCTTGGTTATAAGCGAGCTGAAGTAGTTCTCGGGCCGTCAGCCGGCTATGACGGCGCAGTTATAAATTTGGGCAAGAAATCCTTGATAGCTTCGATGGATCCCATAACTGGCGCTGTAGAGCGTGTTGGGTGGCTTGCAGTTAATATTAATGCAAATGATGTTGCTACCTTCGGCGTAGAACCAACCTTCTTTCTTTCAGGTATACTGCTTCCAGAAAAAGCCGATCTGAAAACCATTGAGGATATATGTTCACAAATGGATGCTGCTGCAAAGGATTTAAAAATGGCAATTGTGGGAGGACACTGCGAAGTAACGCCTGGGCTTTCAAATCCTGTTGTCATAGGATGTGCAATAGGAATAACGGAAAAAGGGCGTTATGTCACTGCCGGTGGAGCAAAACCTGGGGACAAATTAATATTGACAAAGAGTGCTGGCGTAGAGGGAACAGCTATACTTGCAACCGAACGTTATGACCTTCTTCTAAATATGGGTGCTGATGATGGGCTTTTAAAGTCTGCGCAGAAATTTTTTGAGAAAATAAGCGTAGTCAAAGATGGCATAACGGCCTTTAAAACTGGTGGAGTGAACGCAATGCATGACCCAACAGAAGGAGGAATTCTTGGAGGCATTCATGAAATGGCGGATGCCTCGACCCTCGGTGTTAGAGTTTTTGAGGAGAATATTCCAGTGGCACCGGAAACTATGGAAGTCTGTGGACTTTTTGGAATAGACCCATTACAGCTTATAAGCTCTGGAGCTATGCTTATTGCTGCAAAACCTGAATGCACGGAACAAATCCTTGAGAAATTAGGGGAGGAGAAAATTGAGGCATCCGTAATTGGCGAGTTTTTAATCGATCCAACAAAGCGTGTATTTGTTCGAAAAGGTAGACGTTTAAAAAATCTTCCGCGTCCGAAATGCGACCATTTATGGTTGGCATTAACAGCGTGCAAAAGTGAAAAATTTTAATGTCTTCTTAAGAAGAATTTTAAGCTGCGCCACTTATCCTTGACGATTTCCATGTTGCCAGCAACATTTCCATGAATTGAGTAGAAAATGTAACAAAGATAAGTGCATCTTTCACACGCACTATACTTTCTCCTGAGGGCTTCAAATTTTTCGCTTTCCCAAAGGTCTGGCAGTTCAAAAATTGATGCGACTGGTTCATGAAGGTGGCAGCCGGCAACTTCTCCTCGATGATTTATAACAAAGAAATTTTGCAGTGCACGGCACCTCCAAAGTCTCTCGTTGCTCGAATAAAGTTGTTTAACAGCCTTCAAAACCTTTGTTGTTATTAAAATATCGTCATTTTTTTGCCTCATTTCAAGAAGCGAATCGCAAACTTTCACCATAGCGTCCCTATCCCTTATTAAAAAGGCGTCTTCAGCTTTACCTATCTTAAAAAGCGAGTTTGAATGCTCTAGTGAATCATAAGAGTATAAAGAATACCAGATCGGTATACCTTTGTCCAGGAAATGCTTAGTGAAATCGATAATTTCGTAAAGATTGGCTTGCGAAATCGTAGGTGTCACGCTTACATTAATTCCCTCCGTATGGAGCCTTTCAACAGCTTCTATCGCTCTTTTCCATGCTCCTTCAACGCCTCTTATATGGTCGTTTTTATCTGGGTTTAGGCTGTCTATTGAAATTGCAACAAAATTTGCGCGTCGTAAGGCGTCGATTTTTTCTGCTGCTAAACTGCCATTATCATAAACCGTTACAAAGAAGTAACGTGATGCATACTTAATTATTTCATCAATATCCTCTCTCAAGAGAGGATTGCCGCCGGATATTAACACTTCCACAACACCAAGTTTTCGAAGAATATCCAGTCCGCGTTTAATCTCTTCAGCTGATAATTCCTTGTTGTCTTGCTCCCGCCAAACGTTACATCCCCTACAACGATAATTGCATTTCCTTGTAACCATCCATTGTACATGATAAGGCTTGTCTGGAGCTAAAACTCGCAAGACGATGCTTAAGGCTTTTCTGATAGACATTCAACGGCACCTTTCGAGCCGCGCGTTAATCAGTTTTCCAGTCATTGTTTGACCTTAAATATAAATATGATTGAAATGGACAAATCTTTATAATCCTTACACCACCATTTGGAATTAACTGACACTGGTATTAAAGACGGTGGCAAGGTGTCCTTCGGAAACGTGGATGTTGTAGTCCTTACCAAAAACAGCGAGCGAGTTTTAGAAGAATGCTTAAACTCCGTTTACAAGAACATTCCAGTAAACCGTTTAATAATAGTGGACGGCTTTTCCACCGATTCCACACTGAAGATTGTTGAAAAATTTAGGGAGAAATATGGTGATGTGGTTTTATTAATGGATGATGGCTCGCGTGGCAGCGCAAGGATGAAAGGCATAAAAGAAGTTAAGACTGAATGGTTTGTCTTTGTAGACAGCGATGTTGTTCTTTGCGATAAATGGTTTGAAAAAGCCAAAAGCGTTGTAGCAGATGATGTTGGGGGAGTTTGGGGCATCGAGATATGGGAAGGTATCCAAAACCCTGTAGTATTAAAGCTTTTCTTAAAGACAACGTGGAAAATTTTCAATTTAAGAGGAGGAACTCACGACTTACTTGTGCGTCGCGAAGTTCTTGAAGACATAAGAATCCCGAGAAATTTACACGTATTCGAAGACGCTTTCATTAAAGATTGGATAGAAAAGAAAGGATTCAGGCTGGTGGTAACGTACGATCCCTACTGTATACACTTCAGACCACCAGAAGTTTGGACAATAGAAAGAAGTGTGCAAATACTTATTGAAAATTTGCGCTTTTGTAGTTTACAAAAGCTTCCGAAGTTTTTTGCGGCCTATGCCTTCTACACCCTTTACGTCTTATATAGAAGCTTGTCTCAAAAGCTAATAAATAAGAGTTATATGAGTAATCGGAAGTAATTAGACACTATTCCTTTTTCCCATTTACCAAGGCATAAAGAAGAATAAAGGTCTTGAGACGTTTCTGGCCCATGAGCACAGTAAGGCGTATATGTTTCCTCGTCTAGCGTGATGCTCAATTTCTAGTTTCATTGACATTCTAAAGTCGTGGAAGCAGTAGGCCTCTTTTGTGAAAATTACTTTAAACCCTAGTTTTCTCAGCCTATTGTTTAGGTCGTGGTCCTCCCTCGTATATAGTTTAGGGTTAAACCTAACCTTCTTCACTACGTTGGTTTTGTAGAGCGCGGCGTCGCATCCTACTTGTCTATGTATTATGTTGAACGCTTCTGTTACACGTGACTTCATGTTCGAGTATAGATTTTCTGAGTGAAGTGGGAAAAGTCTTCCACGGGCGACGGCGACTTTCGGGTCTTCAAAAAGCTTCAGTAAGGTTTCTATGTAGCCCTTGGTTAAAACTATATCCGAGTCGATCATGCAGACGAATTCAGATTCAACAAGATCTAGACCTATATTTCTCTGCTGTCCTAGGGGTTCTTTACCTCCATAGACGACGAAGTCAAACCAATCCTTTTTGCTCTTTAGATCTGTTTTTTCTCCGGTTACAATTATTATGTTCTTAAAAGGGTAATATTGGAGGCTCTTAATGGTTTGAGGTAAAACTTCTTTTAGGTTCCTTGTCACGATTAATGCGTCAACGGGCATGTCTAACCTTGCCTTGGGCTTATATGTAATGTGAGTTTTTTACATTGCGACTATTTAACCCTAACCTAGGATGCTTCGCTTGATGTTGCTAGGAAAACCTAAATTTATGTTTGCAGTTTGGTAATAGCAAATTATGGGTTGGTCGTCATGGCGGAAGAGGAAGATCCGGTTAAATTGCATAAGGATGGGAATACGCTTTACGAGATTGGCAAGTATGGGGAGGCTAAAGAGAAGTTTCTGAGGGCTTCTGAGCTTTACAAAGGGAAAAATAACTTTTTCGACGCTACATATGCTCTTTTTAAGGCTGGCGAGTGTGCTTTCATGTTGAAAGACTATAATGGTGCTATTGAATATTTTCTAAAGTCTGCTGAGCTTTCCTTCCAGAAAGGCTTCGACAGGTTCGGTGTTAGCGCCTTGGAGTATGCAAGGGACTGTTATAGGGCTTTAGGCGAAAGCGAAAAAGTTTCGGAGACTGAGAAGAAGATAAAAGAGGTTAAGGCGAAGCTTGAAGAGTCTTTCTAAAAAGCGTTGATTCCCCTTTTTATCCTGTCTTTTCTAAAAAATAAACGATTTTAACTTCTGTTATATTCTTTTAGTATGGTAGACTCAAAGTGTGTTGTTATGCCTACGCTATTTAAGGCTTTGGCAGAGTTATGTGAGAGGTTGGAAGGTATTAGTAGACGTGTTATATCCGTAAACCTTGTGGCGGATTTCCTGAACAGCCTCGAGTCCGACGAGGTTGAGCCGGCTGTTTCAATGATTTTAGGGAGACCTTTTACAAAATGGAGTCAACAAACTCTTGATGTTAGTTGGGCTACCCTACGCGAGATTATTAGGCGTATTACGAGAGTCGAATGGAAAGTTTTTCTAGAAGCCTTTAACAAAACTGGAGACTTGGGTTCAGCGGCGAAAGTTGTTTTTGAAAGCTGCAAGGTTAAGCGGCAGGCGGTGCTTTTTGATAAGCCTTTAACAATTTTGGAGGTTAGGCGAAGTTTTGAGGCTATAGCCGAAACCTTTGGATATGGTTCTAAGGAGAAAAAGGAGCGCCTAATCGAGGCTTTGCTAAGTTTAGCTTCTCCGCTTGAGGCGAAATATCTTGTTAAAATATTAATTGGTGAGATGCGAACAGGTTTTAATGAGGGATTGATGGAGCAAGCAGTTTCAAGAGCTTTTCAGTTACCGCTTGAAACGGTTAAAAAGGCCGGGATGATGCTTGGAGATATTGGCACTGCTGCGGCGTTAATTAAAACTGAGGGCGTAGGTGCGCTGTCGAAAATTGGCTTTCAAGTCTTTAGACCTGTTAAGCTTATGCTGGCTCAGATGGCAAATGATGTGGCTGAGGCAATTAAAGAGCATGGTGGACAAACTGCCTTTGAGCATAAGCTTGACGGTGCCAGAGTCCAAATTCATAAGCTAGGCGATAATGTGCGAATTTTCAGTCGCAGATTAACAGATGTTACTAAAAGCTTGCCTGAAATAGCCGACATTGTCAAGGAGAAGGTTAAAGCCCATGAAGCCATTATTGAAGGCGAAGTAATAGCCATAGACGGTGAAGGGCATCCTATTCCTTTTCAACATCTCATGCGGAGGTTTAAAAGGGTTCATGAAATTGAGGATATTGCTGAAGCAATTCCCGTTAGGCTTTACCTTTTTGACATCCTATATTTGAACGGTGAAAGCCTAATTTCGTTGCCCTATATTCAGCGGAGACAAATTTTGGCTGAAAATGCCGGTGGGATACCGCTGACAAAACATGTAATCACAGACAGTGTTAACGAAGCCGAACGCTTCCTTAAAGAGGCTATTAACTGTGGCAATGAAGGGCTTATAGCTAAGAGGTTGTACAGCGAATATACGCCTGGAATCCGGGGAAAACATTGGTTAAAGATAAAGCCAATCCTTGAGCCATTAGACTTGGTTATTGTAGCCGCAGAGTACGGTTATGGACGGAGACGTGAATGGCTTTCAGACTATTATTTGGCTGTGCGTGACACTAAAACTGGCGAATTTTTAGTTGTTGGCAAAACTTTCAAGGGGTTGACGGATTCCGAAATCATCGAGATGACTAAGCGCCTAAAAGAGTTAGCCATAAAAGAGGAGTACCGCAAAGTCTATGTTACTCCAAAAATTGTTGTCGAAGTAGCCTACAATGAAATCCAGAAAAGCCCAAAATACAGGTGTGGAATGGCATTACGGTTTGCACGAATAACCCGTATAAGAGATGACAAAACTCCGGAGGAAGCTGACACTATACAGAGGGTTAGGGAAATCTACCAAAAACAATTTTTGAAAAAGGGTAATATAAGGGTGCAGAACAGCATTTAAATGCCAATCGTCCGAATAGGAAGATTTGAAATGCTAAAAACATGGAAATCCCCTATTTCTTATGACGAGTTTTACAGCCGCCAACTTGTTATGAAAGAGCTTGGACGTGAAGGACAAGAAAAACTTGCCAAGGCAAAAGTTGCTATTGTTGGACTTGGCGGTCTTGGAACGGTGGCATCACTTTATTTGACGCTTTCAGGTGTTGGCTCCCTGCGCCTAATAGACCAAGACACTGTAGAACCTCACAACCTCCACAGGCAAGTCCTATATACGCCAGAAGATTTGCGGTATCCAAAAGCTGAAGTTTCTGCAAAGAGGCTTATAGAAATAAATCCCTTTGTTAAGGTTGAGGCGGTTCCAGAGAACTTGAACGTGGACAATGCTGAAAAACTATTGGAGGGCGTTGACTGTGTTGTTGACGGTTTGGACAATATGCGCACGCGCTACTTGGTTAATCGTACATGCATAAGGCTAAAGATTCCTTATGTTTTTGGGGCCGCCATGGGGATAGAGGGCAACCTCTCAGTTTTTTCCTCACCTGAAACTCCCTGCCTAGAATGTGTCTTGCCAAACATTGCAGACACCAATTTGCCAACATGCGATGTTAGGGGAGTTTTAGGCGCCACTCCAGGGATCATTGGAACAATGGAAGCCATGGAAACAATAAAACTCATAACTGGAGTAGGCACACCTTTGAAGGGCAAGCTTATGATATGCGATTTCAGTGACATGTACTTCACAATAATAGACATATACAAGAGGGAGAACTGTCCAGCATGCCGAGGCGAAGCCATCACACAAAAACCTATGGAAAAGCTTGTTTGGCTATGCGGAAGAAATACGGTGAACATAAACCCAGAAAAACCAATAAAACTAAACCTTGAAAACATTCACAATAAAATTAGGCAAAACTTCAAAGTGCGCGTTAAATCCTCAATGGCAATAGTCTTCACATACAGAGATTATGAAATAACGCTGTTTAACGGCGGCCGCATGCTAATAAAAAACATAGAAAACGAAGAAAAAGCCCTAAAAGTTTACAGAGAAATATTACAAAAAATGGGATTAAGCCAATAAAACTTTATTACATCCAAGAAACCTTAATTGAAAATGCCGGGGTGGCCGAACGGTTCAGGCGGCTGCCTGCAGAGCAGCT
>CALJDG010000069.1 GCA_938023865.1 uncultured archaeon
GGAAGTTTCAGCTTACCTCCTAGGACGCGCACTGCTGCAAAAATTAAACATGAAACAACTATGAGAATGAGGCTCACAAAAACCGTTGCACCCACATAAACATTTTTTGTGTTTTGAATAAAGATTGGGCCGTTTTCAAAAGCTCCGGCAACCATCATTGTCGCACCGGTTTCCGAAATAGACCTTGCAAAAGCCAATATGAAAGCTGCAATCAAAGAAGGCTTTATTATGCCAAAAGTGACCGTTCTGGCAGTTGTGAAAGGCGGAGCACCCAAAGTTCTTGCTGCCTGTTCATACTCGATTTTATAGTCTAACAATGCGCCAACAATGACCCTTACAACAACGGGGTATGAAAACGTGAAATGAAGTAGTGCAACAAGAAACCAGCCGGGGGAAACAAGCGAGCCACCGAAAAACGCTGAAATCCCCTCAGGCCTATACCAGAACAGTAAAAGCGAATAGCCAAGCACAGCCGTCGGCACAATAAATGGGACATCCGCAAGTGTGTCTAAAATATTGGCCCACTTGGATCTACTGCGGGCTATTAGCCAAGCCATTGGAATACCGGCGGCCACATCCAAAATAGAGACCAAAACAGCCATAACAAAGGAATTTTTAACCGCATCCAGTGCACGATTCATAAGTTGACTGTTGCCAAAAATTTCCTGCATTGAGCTCCACTTGATAACTATGCCCAAAATTGGAGGAACCAAAATCAAAGCGAAAAAGAGTATGACGGCGACTAAGTAAACTCCATATTTAACCATGGGCCTTGAGGAAAGTCTATCAAGCTTCTCCACGAATTTTTTAGGCAAATCTATCAGCCTAAATCCAACTCAGCAAGCAACGCGCTTCTTTTCCATTCTCAAAATTTGCTGATAAGCTTTCCGTAAAAAATTTTGTCAGTTCGCCCGTCGAGTCATATCACAGCTTACGCCTAAGCTCTATTGACTCTCCAGCTCATCATCCAAAAATAATGGATCAACCTACCAACTTAAAAGTTTTCCAGTTACTGTTGAAGCTTAAGAGTCAAGGACTATCAGAGAACACGTTAAAAATCGTTGCTTATAGGCTTAAAGTACTCTGGAGAAATTGTAACCTTGATGATCCAGAAAGTGTCAACAACTTCATAGCCAACATGAAAGCCTCCAACAGTTACAAGAAAACCTTTGTACAGTCATATGCCTACTATGTCAAGTTCCACAATCTGAAATGGAACAGACCAAACTACAAATGGGAGAGGAAGATTCCAAAGATCCCTACTAAAGAAAGGATCATGAGCATTATATCGGCATCTCCTAAGAAGTACGCCACAATCTTTAAAGTGTTAATGGAGACAGGTGTAATGCCTTACGAACTTTCAAAAGTTAAGCCTCAACACATTGATTTTGACAGAGGCATCCTAAATGTTGAAGGCTTTAAGGGACACTCTTCCAGATGTTTCAAACTTTCAAATGAGACAGTAGCATTGTTAAAGTGGTACTTCAGTAAGTACAATGGATTCCCTAATTCTAGGGCTATTAATAAGGCATGGAGAACATATAGAAATCGACTATCAGAAAAGCTTAATGATCCTACTATTAGAACAATAAGGCTCTACGATCTTAGGCATTACTACGCTACAATGTTGTACTATAAAACACGAGACATCCTCCTAGTTAAACAACAATTGGGACATAAGAAGCTTGAAACGACACTCATCTATACTCAGATCCTTAACCTTGATAATGAAGAGGAATACCATACAGCTACAGCTAGAACAGTTAAGGAAGCTGAGTCTCTAATAGCTAATGGTTTCGAATATGTCACTACTTTCGATAATGTCATGATATTTCGTAAACGTAAATGAATCCACTCACATTCCCTATTTTTCTGTCCATATTCAATATTCCAAAATCATACTGAATTTGAACATCTAAAACATATACCAATGTACGTTATAAACAGAGGTATTAGCTTAATACTATGGGGAGCTTTTTCAAGCTTTAGTCTTCTTTAGTTTCTTACTGCTTTAGATGTGTTTTAGGACTATAGTGAACCATCAAACTTATGGAGATTCTTGGAACCTCATAAAATACACTGACGAAAATCTATGGACTTAGCATTCTACTAAACGAATAACTATAAAAAGGGAAAGATTGAAATGAGGAGGGTTATGTTTCTGTTTATTTGTACTGTATAACTGAAAGGTTAGGATTCCCTCTGAATTGTTTGTATCGTTCTTCAAGTTTATGGATATACTCTGATGGCAAGTCATGTAACAATGAAAGGATAAGTTTGAATGTGTCTTCTATAGTTTTTGGTTTAACATCATATTCCCTCAATAAAGACCTTAACTCTGAAATACAATGACGTATCTCAGACAGATATCGAATCAAAACGTTATGGTTTAACTTGTCATTCTCTAACATTTCAGAAATCTTCCTATCGCATATTTCAAGATTCCTTACAAGATGTCGTATTAACTCTATGGGAATGATTTCAGTATTACTAGTAGGCTTATTGTAGTGTTTACTGAAATGGTATTGGAGTTGATTGTATGTTAGTTCTAGACCATTATCCATGCAGTACTTCTGAATATATTTGAGAGTCTTACCGTTCCTATACAATTCTTCGATTTCATCCCTCATTATGTGGTTACAGATCCTACAAGTTTTCATACTTCTACCTCCTTAGAACATTC
>CALJDG010000070.1 GCA_938023865.1 uncultured archaeon
TGAAGTCAAAGTCGCCAAAGAAAAGGAAGTTGGAAGAGAACTAAGCAAGGATGAAGAGTTGGAGCTTTACGAGAAAGAGCTCAAAAAGCTCAGGGAAGGAAAGCAGAACCCTCAAAGAATAGTGCACGAAAAAGAGCTTGAAAAATATTTGGCGGAAGGCTGGCAGTTCGTTAGCGTACTACCTTCACAAAAAATCCTAATCAAAAAATATTAACAGTTTAGGAAGTCTTTGGTCTTTTCCTCATAAGGGCATCACAAGATTTACAGAGATAATAATCCAAAACGCACTTCAATTCGCCCCTCTCACGATCCAAAATATTCTTGCAAACGGGAACAGCCTCAGCCTCTGAAAGCTCCTTACCACACATACGACAAACCAGCCTCTTTACCGGCATACCCAACCTAAACCATTCCATAACTCACATCTATAAAATTCTTCTATTTACTGCAACTAACAGAACCTACCATTGCTTAATTGATTTTGAAAGGCTATTTTAAAAGCTTCAAGACGTGATTTCAGCTTTTAAAACGAGCACCTATTAATGCCGCCGAAAACACGGAAAATGTTTAAAATGGGCAACAAATTCATGCGGCATAAAACTACGCACTAAAGTCTAATAAGAAGCTTCTACCTTACACACATAAAGTTTAGGCGCGCAAGAATCTGTGCGATTTTTAGTGTTACTGCTGCTGGCTCTATAACTGGAACATTTAATCTTTTTTGTATTTCTTCCGCCCAGTAAGCCAAAGCTGTGCAGCCTAAAACTATGACATCTGCACCATCTTCAATTATAGTTTTCTTTGCTTTTTCAACGACAGTTTGTATAGTTTTCTCTGGATTTTTTTCGAGATTCTTAACATCAATGTCCAACGGAATAATCGCTGCAAGTCTGTTTTTTAATCCAAATTTTCTGATGTTTAGTTCAACTTGAAGTGCAGTTTTTCTGGTGGGTGATATTACTGAGAATTTATGTCCAAGGAGACATGCAATATGCATTGAAGTTTCGCCTGGACCAAGAACCGGAACAGCTGCTATCTCTCTAGCCGCTTCGATGCATGGATCACCAAAGCAATTTAAAATAATTGCATCATAATTCCCCTTATTCTCGTCAATTGTTTTAAGAATTTCTTCACAGACGATAGCCTTGCTTACAAAAGTCTCAACAGAGCTTGGTCCCTTTTTGAGGCTTACTACCTTCACTTGGCTGTTTCTATCTAAAAATTTTTTGAGATATTCTTCATCTTTTTTATCCCATCGATTTATACCAACCGGGTTTATAACTAATATTTTCACAAGGCTTCCTCCTAGCTGATAAGGTGGCATGCAACTTTGTGGAGTTTTCCCATGTCCGATAATTGTGGCTCTGTTTTTGTGCAGATTTCCATTTTATATGGGCATCTTGTATGGAATCGGCAGCCTTGAGGTGGGTTTTCGGGGCTTGGAACTTTACCTCTTAACAAGACTCGTCCTTTATGTGCGTCTGGATCGGGCACCGGAATGGCGTCCAATAATGCTTGCGTGTAAGGGTGGAGAGGTTCTTCGAAAATTTGGTCAACTAACCCCATCTCCACTATTTTTCCAACGTACATTACGGCTATTTTATTGCTGACGTGCTGAATCACTCCTAAATTATGGGAAATAAACATGTAGGTTAGGTTTAGCTTTTGCTGGAGCTCACTTATCAAGTTTATTATGTGGGCTTGAACCGACACGTCCAGAAAGGAAGTGGGTTCATCAAAGACTATGAATTTCGGGTTTGTAGAGAGAGCCCTAGCTATTGCTATCCTTTGTCTCTGCCCTCCGCTGAACTCGTGAGGGTATCTCCACATAGCCTCTTCAGGTAAGCCAACCAGTTTAAGTAGTTCACAGACCCTTTCTTCTACTTTTATTTTACCTTTAATGTGTTCTTCGATAGGCTCTGCAATTATATCTCTAACAAGCATCATGGGATTTAAAGACCAGTAGGGATCTTGAAAGACTATTTGCATGTCCTTTCTTAAACTTCTAAGCCTCTTTTTGTTGAACTTTGTTATGTTTTTTCCAGCGAAGATTATAATGCCCTCTGTTGGCTCTATAAGCCTGAGCACAGTTCTCCCTAATGTCGTTTTCCCACATCCTGACTCCCCAACAACCCCGATGGTTTCCCTTTCATATATGTCAAAACTCACACCGTCAACAGCCCTAACCCATCCAGTGACTCTTCCCAGCAATCCCCTGATCGGGAAATATTTCTTTAAATTCACAACTTTTAATAGTTCTGTTATGGCTTCTCCCTTCTCTCATAGAGGAAGCATGACACGTAATGTTTGTTTTCCACATTAAATCCGTGGGGAACTTTTATTTTGCAAATCTCCATGGTGTAGGGGCATCTTGGATGAAATCTGCATCCAAAAGGGGGGTTAAGCATGTCTGGGACAAAGCCTTCGATTCCTTTAAGCTGCTTTTCTCGTCTACCGACAATAGGTATGGCCTCCAATAAGCCTCTCGTATAAGGATGCAGTGGATTTTTAAATATGTCCCGGACTTTTCCGTGCTCAACTATTCTGCCGGCGTACATAACTGCCACTTTATCGCAAAGTTGAGCTACAACTGAAAGGTCGTGGGTTATTAGCAGGATTGATGCTCCTATCTTCTCTTTTAACTCTCTCATCAGTTTTAAAATTTGAGCTTGTATCGTTACATCTAAAGCTGTTGTTGGTTCATCTGCTATGAGTAAATCTGGGTTGCAAGATAACGCCATGGCTATCATTACCCTTTGACACATTCCACCGCTAAGTTCATGGGGATATCTACCCAATAATTTTCGCGGATTTGGAAGCTTAACCAAGCCAAGCATTTTTATAGCTTTCTTCGCTGCCTTTTCCCTGGTTAAATTTTGATGTAACATTATTATTCGGGTAATTTGCTCTCCCACGGTGAAAACTGGATTAAGAGAAGATGAAGGATTCTGGAATATTATTGAGATCTGTTTTCCCCGTATATTCTCCATCTCCTTTGAACTCTTTTTCAGCAGATCCTCACCCTTGAAGATTATTTCACCATCTACAATTTTCCCAGACGACGGCAAAAGTCCGAGGATGGCGAGTGTGGTAACGCTTTTCCCACAACCTGTTTCGCCAACAAGACCCACATACTCTCTTTTACCTATTGAAAAATAGTCTATATCAACCGCTTGAACTACACCTTGATAAGTTTTAAAGTTAATTTTCAAATTTCTGATTTCTAATAGGGGTTGCTCTGGCATCTTAACACCTAGAACCTTCGCAATCTCGGACATAAAGCTTCTCTTAATCCATCGCTCATGAGGTTAAATGCGAGTACTGTAACAAATATGGCCAAACCTGGGAAGGTTGCCAGCCACCAGTAATTGAGGAAGTGGTATCGTCCTATACTTAGCATTAATCCCCATTCCGGCGTTGGAGGCTGAGCTCCAAGGCCTAGGAAGCTCAATCCGGCAGCCGTTAGAATCACCGAGCCAAAGTCCAGCGAAGCTTGAACCAATATTGGTGTTAAGCAGTTTGGTAAAATATGCTTAAACATTATTTTGAGCGGCCCCACTCCAGTCGCGTGGGCTGCCTCCACAAAGGGCCGCTCCTTTAATGATACAACCTGTCCCCTAACAAGTCGCGTATACCATGGCCACCATGCAATGGCTATTGCCACCAACACATTGTTAAACGATTGTCCTCTGAGGCCCATTACAGCAGCAAAGACTAAAGCCAATAATAAAGGAGGGAGGCTTAAGAACATGTCTGTGATCCTCATTATCGCTTCGTCTATCAATCCCCCCATATACCCCGCTATCAGTCCAAGGGGCACTCCTATTAGTATTGTTAGAACTATCGCGATTATCCCTATCGATAGGGAGATCCGTGCACCAATAATTACTCTGCTGAGAATGTCTCTTCCAGCGTCGTCTGTCCCAAATATATGCTCAAAACTTGGTGGTTTAAAAGCCCTTTCAGGATGCACTGCTCCATAAGCATCTTCCGGATAAGGAACTATAAAAGGTCCTATAACCGCTACAAAAATGAGGAATAGTACAAATAAAGAGCTGACATATGTCAACCTATTTCTTTTTAGAACATACAGACTGTAACGTATTTCTCTAAATCGCGCCTTCATTTTTTCACTTTTCAGCAACGACAAAAGCCTTCTCATTTATCCCAGCCTCACCCTTGGATCTATAACCGCTTGTAGTAGGTCTACTGCCAAATTAAGCAGTATATAGACTAGGGCTATGAAAATGGCTATGCCCATTATAGCGGGGTAATCCAGCGAGATTATGGAGAAAGCAGTATAACGTCCAAGCCCTGGCCAGTTAAAAACCATTTCAATAAGGAAGGTTTCAACAAGCGAATAGGCGAATGATAGGGCTAGAACCGTTATAGTAGGTCCCAGCGAATTCTTGAGTGCATATCTGTAGGCGACTATTCTTCCAGGAATCCCATAGGCCTTGGCGGTTCTTATAAAATCCTCTTCTAAAACGTCAGCCATGGTTGACCTTATCATTCTGGTCACTAGTCCCAACGGGTAGGCTGCTACAACAAGAGCGGGCAAGATAATATGGGCAAGCGCGTCTTGAAATGCCACAAAATTTCCGGAAAGAATAGAATCAATTAAATAAAATCCGGTGATTTTTTGAATCGGGTATTGAATGCTTATTATAGTGCTTATTCTGTCTCCAACTGGGAGTAAGCCTAACCATTTAAAGAATAACAGTTGTCCCATCATGCCCAGCCATGGGGTAAAAATAGATACTCCTCCTATGGAGAGGAGCCTACTTACATGATCTATCCACGAGTCCTTTTTGGTTGCAGATTCCACACCCAATGGAATTCCAATTATTACAGCTATGATCATTCCTGTTCCAACAAGCTCCAACGAAGCTGGCAGGTATGAAAGTATATCTTCAATCACTGGTCGATGAGTTCTTATGGATATTCCTAAATCTCCATGTAGAAGCTTATTCATGTAAATTAGAAATTGTATGTGGAGAGGTTGGTCAAGCCCCAACTCCCTTTTAGCCCTTTCAATCTGCTCTTGTGTTGGATGTGTTCCAACCCACATTGCAGCTGGGTTAGCTGGAATAACCCTCGCTATAAAGAATGTTATAACGCAAACTCCGAATAGGACTATGATTGAAAGTGATACTCGTCGGATTATGAAGTAACGTAGCTTCACGGTCGCGTCCACATCTTAGACATGTTTAGTATTAAAGGGCTCATTCTTCCCTATAACAATTATACCAGAAGACCACATGGGCGTATGCAGGATTATCAACATACCCTTTCAATGAAGCTCTCTTAGGCCTTACGTATTGCATGTCAAAGAAGAATATTGCAGGGCAATCTTCTATCAGTAACATTTGAGCTTGACGGTAAAGTTCCTCAGCCCTTGTCCTGTTCGTTCCGGCTATGGCGAATCCTTCTTCAATCAGACGGTCATATTCTGGATTATCGTAGTATCCAAGGTTGAAGACTATCTCTTCTTCCGAGTGAAACATGGGGCCTAGAAAGGTATAAGGATCAGGGTAATCTGGCCACCAGTACATCACGAAAATGTCCTGTCTGGCCTCTGGGTTTGATGATTGAGCTAAACCCCATTGCTGCTCCCAAGGCATCCCTTGGAGCTGAAGGTTTATTCCAATTTTTGCTAATTCTGCTTTTAACAATTCACCAGTTCTTCTTTCATATTCGTCCCCTGCGTTGTAAGTATATACCAATGTGCACCACTGCGCGTCTGGGTTGATTCCGACGCTTCTAAGCAGTTCCTTGGCCCTGGTTAAGTTGTAGGTGTATTTGGGTAAATCTTCAGAGTGTCCCCACAAGCCGTAAGGAACTGGACCCTTGGATTGGCGAGCATTTCCCTTCATAACCGTATTTATTATATCGTTGTATGGCACAACATAACTGATGGCTTTTCTCACTTCAGTGATGTTTAACGGATATTTTTCTGTGTTAAAGAATCCTAGCAGGTTCTGGTAGGCGGGGGTTCTAACTATCTCTATATGTGGATTTTGTTGAAGGGCGGCTATATCTTCGTAAGGTAACCTATCGACAAAATCCACTTCACCAGCCTCCAATTGCATCCTTGCGGTTGACCATTCAGGCACAGATTTGATAATTACTTTTTCAAAGTGTTTTCCTTCCCAGCCTCCCCAATAGTCGTCAAACTTGGCGAGGACAACCATATCCTTAGCCTTGTCATAGCTTTCAATTTTGTACGGGCCTGTTCCCAACTCATGTCCTTCATAAAACCAATCATGTCCATACTGTTCTGTGCATGTCTCACAATAGATATGGGCACAATAAGCAGCAGAGGCTATGGTGAGCAGCGAGGCAGGATATTTTAAAATAAATTGAACTGTATAATCGTCTAGAACATTAATCTGTTCGACGGGATCCCAAATGTAGGACGCCCCTCTTGGCCCTTGTCCGTCCCAACCTCTCATATTTCTTTCGATGGAATACTTAACTGAATGTGCTGTCATTTCATGTCCACAATGGAATTTAACCCCTTTCCTCAACGTAAAATTGTAAATTAAACCATCATCCGAAACAGACCAACTCGTGGCAAGAACTGGGACAAAACTATCAGTGAATGGATCATAGCGTACAAGTTGTTCATAGACATTGTTAAACACTACAACCTCGTTAGAGTAGGTTTCGCTAGGATCCCAAAAGACGATAACGTTTGTTGTTGCATATGCATATACAGCGATTAATAACTTAGGTGAGGGCTTATAAAGGTAAAAGTAAAAGACGCTGACTGCAACAGCAGCAACAATAACTATTAATGCAATTAAAATTGCTTGTATCTTTGTTATGGCCTTCTTATAAGTGCTCCCTATCATAAATTGTACCCGGATGCTCAATTTCTACCCAACCCTATTTAAAAATTGCGCTTATTGAATTTGAAGCACTCTAAACGCTCATTTATGTTCTTAAGCGAAACATTCAGAAAGTTAAATGAAGTAATTGAATGAATTTGGGCGTTCGTTTGGTTCCCGCAAATAGAATAAATATTTATTATAAGGGTTTTTATACTCTTATGAAGTTAAAATGTGCTTGCCCAATGATTTAGAGCTAGCAAAGGCCGCAAAAACTCTCGTGGAAGAAATGGTAAATGTGAAATTTGGAGAAGAGGTTTTAATTTACGCTGACACAGAAAGTGATTGGAAAGTTGTTGAAGAAACCGCGAAAGCTGTTTATAATTCGGGTGGAAAAGTTACCGTAATACGCTATCCGGCTCCGAGAGGGGTGGCAGAAGCAGCAGACCCAGACATTCCGAAAGCCCTGGCTGCTGCTATGCTTAATTGTGATATTTTAATAGAATTTTCAAGCAAATACTTGCTTTATTCATCTGCTTGGGTTAGGACTATGCAAACAAACAAGGTGCGTTATCTTTGTCTGTCGGGCATGACGGGGGATATGATGATACGATGTGTAGGCAAAGTCCACATTCCTACACTAATTGAATTTCAAGAGAAATTGGCCGAACTTACAAGAAACGCGAAGAGAATGAGAGTTACATCTTCAGCTGGAATGGACGTAGAATTTGAGAACAACCCTGAAAGACCAGTGTTTGTTGAGGGTATAGTTAAAGATAAACCTGGAGAGTATATGCTTATAGGTCAAGTTGACTGGGCCCCTGTTGAGGAATCAATAAATGGTAAAATAGTTTTTGATGGTTCATTATGGCCTCCTGAGGAGGTGGGGATACTCAAAAACCCAGTATGTTTGGATGTGGAGAAGGGTGTTGTTAAGAGAATTTATGGAGGCCGCGAAGCTAAGCTTTTAGAAAAGTGGATCAAGAGCTTTGAGGACCCAGCAATGTATAATGTTGCGCATATTTCTTATGGATGTAATCCAGGTGCAAAACTAAGCGGTTACATAGTTGAAGACGAGAGAGTTTGGGGTTCGGTAGAATGGGGTTTAGGGCATCAAGCGGAATCTTTTAAAGGGAGAGCTGGACCAGCAAAATCCCACACAGATGGCATATGCCTTAACACTTCAATATGGATGGATGGTCAACAGATATCTGATGAAGGTATTTTTGTGCATCATGAGCTAGCGGCGCTGGCCAGAAAACTTGGAAAACTATGAAAATAAAGGGCGTGTAATGATGGTTAAAGTTCTGAAGGAGGAAGATGTAAAAAACCTCGTAACAGGCGCAACAATTCTAGGAACGGGTGGTGGTGGCGATCCAGAAGACGGCCTCAAAATCCTAATGGACGACCTAAAAGCTGATAGGATACTAAGTCTAGCAGACGCATCTGACCTAAACCCTGAATCTTTAGTAGTGTGCGCTTACTTCTGCGGTTCCATACCACCTCCTGGAGGAAAGGCTCAAAGCCGAAGGTTGAGGTTAAATCAGGAAATGCTAAAGGCTTTTAGACTATTAGAAAAAAGAAAGAGGAGAAAGGTTTCAGCTGTGATTCCAACAGAGATCGGAGGAGGAAATACCGCTGTAGCCTTCCATTTAGCTTCAATCCTTAAAGTTCCAGTTTTGGACGGAGATCAAGTGGGACGGGCGGCACCCGAGTTGAACCAATCCACTTATATAATCTATGGAGTTAAAGCCACTCCGTCCATAATAACTGATCTGTGGGGGAACATTGTAATTGTTGAGGATTATACGGATATTTCAAGCTACGAGTCCATCGCACGAAATTTGGCCGTAACCTTCGGAGGCTCTGCCTTTATACTTGATAGCCCAGTAACAATTGCTCAAGCAAGTAAAATTGCTATTAAAAATACTGTTTCAAAGGCAATAGACCTCGGAAAAATAGTTAATGATGCAAAGAAACGTCGGGAAAACCCCTTAGATGCAGTTTTACGCTTTTTGGACGGTTTCAAAATTTTCAAAGGCATAATAAAAAATCATTCCTTGAAAGTTGATGGCGGCTTTTTGATGGGATACGTAGAAATTGAAGGAGCTGAAGAATGGAGCGGCCAAAACTTCAAAATTTGGGTGAAAAACGAAAACATCGTAGGTTGGAGAAATGGAAAAGTTGCCATTACAGCTCCAGATTTAATATGTATGGTTGACAAAAACTTTAATGGTGTAACAAACAGCGAAATAAAAATAGGAATGGAGGTATCTATAATAGGTGTTAAGGCACCTGCTATATGGCGCACGCCAAAGGGGATAGAGCTTTTCGGCCCGAGACATTTTGGATTCGATTTTGACTACGTTCCATTTGAGGAGCTAATAAAAGGCTAAAAAGTGTTTAGATGGTTAAAATACTTTTAATATTGCCTGTTTCAACTAAAAAATGGATAAAGAAAACCAGAGGATATTTATTAAATGTTGTATCTTCCGATACAACTGTTGATATAATCAACTTACCAAGCGCCCCCGAATCCATTGAAACATATTATGATTCTACTTTAGCTGCACCTGTAGTTGTTGATGCTGTTGTAGAGGCAGAGAAAATGGGCTACAACGCGGTTGTGATTGGATGCTTTGAAGACCCTGGTTTATATGCCTCACGTGAGCTAGTTTCCATACCAGTTCTAGGGATAGGTGAGACCTCAATTACTGTCGCGTCCCTTATGGGGAAAAAGGTAGCCATAATATCAACTGGTCAAAATTCAAGAGCTGTTTATGAGAGAAAAATGATGGAGATGGGCTTAAATGAAAAACTAGCCTATTCCAGTGGAATTGAAATACCAGTACTCAAACTACAAAATAAGGGATTCCTGACCAAAATGCTTGTTGCGGAAGCTAAAAAGGCTATACAGAAATCCGGTGCAGACATTATTGTTCTCGGATGTGGAGGCTTCGTGGGACTTTACATGAAACTTCAAAAGATTCTAAAAATCCCTGTGATTGATCCTCTTCTGACTACTGTAAAGATGGCAGAGGTCTTTTCTTATCTTGGTGTAACACATAGCAAAGCATGGATTTACAACATCCCTAAACATAAAAGAAACAAGAGCCAAAATTAAATCGTGCAACGGTGCTCACACAGCAAGCCACGAATTTTCAAATGATTAACATTCCAGAAAAGGATCAGTCGAGATTTCAAATATCAGACTCAATGAATAGATTTTTCTTTGAACTTCTATTATCAGCGATTAATGGAAATTCGGCAATTGAGCAACACAAACAACTATGTTAAAGGCTGAAAATAAAAGGAATTCTGAAACTACGCTTTAATTAAACTCTTATTTAAGAGGTTATGAAGCAAGAGTTTATTCGTTTTGAGGTAGTTTTGGTTGCTGGCGTCTTCTAACAATGACTTTTAGTCCTAAGCCTTTCTCCCGTTTTTTCATGTATCTTGTTTCAAGCTTTAGAATTTCCATGTCCTTTCTCTTGTTTAATAGGCTAACACTTCGTATTTTATGTCTCCTAAGGCGAGGAGCACGATTTCAACTTCTTTTTGTAGGCGTTGTTCAAGCTCAACCTTCCATTCTCCGTCGCTTCCGCAGAAAATTGGTTTACCCCTACTTTTGGTTACAATTAGATTTTTTCCTTTGCCCTTGAGGTGTTTACCACACTCGCATTCTAAAAATGATAGTATTAGGCATTATTTTCTTGGGGCAAAAGGCAAAACAATTCCAGTCAACGCGCTGAAATTAAGCAATCTCCATTACTGTAATTTATCGTAGGGAAAATTTTCTCTTCTTTTGTTCCATGAGCTTGGGTAACTTTTAGATTTTCGTGCATTCTGTTAATAACGTATAAAAGAACAAGGTTTTGAACGGTTTTGCGCTTAACAGCTAATAACGTGGTTCAACGCGCTTTTCCCAAAATATATTTATGTGGATCCAGAGATGGTTGAGGAAGTCACAAACATAGATTAGTCGTTACCCTTGACCGTCGACACCGTAGATGAGCAAAAATTTCATGAAAATGCATGTGAATGGAATTGTTACTGACA
>CALJDG010000071.1 GCA_938023865.1 uncultured archaeon
AATTTTGACTAAGGTGACGTTGGATGTTGGTTGGGTTATACTTCTTGGAGCCTCGCTAAGTTACGTGGGGCTGGGAGCACAACCTCCAACACCTGATTTAGGCACGATGGTTGCCGAAGGATCAAAATATCTGCCTCGTTACTGGTGGATAAGCGTTTCCCCAGCTATTGCTATATCAATAATAATTTTGGGCTTCAACCTTTTAGGCGATGGCGTTCGAGATATATTTGTTGAGGAGGCGAAGTAGACTCTGAAGCCGCTATTGGAAATCAAGGATCTCTATGTAAACTATAAAACCTATTTGGGCGAGTTAAAAGTGCTTAATGGGGTAAATCTAAAGGTGGGAGAAGGAGAAAAAGTTGGGTTAATCGGCGAATCTGGCTGTGGGAAAACAACAACTATGAGGGCTGTTCTGAGGATTCTAGCTTCAAACGCCATAATCAAGGGGGGCTGTATAAATTTTAAGGGGAAAGATGTGCTTAAAGTGGAAGATAAAGAATTGGCAGATGTTAGAAGAAAACATATAACAATGATTTTTCAAGACCCGACGGCGGCGCTTAACCCTGTTTTCAAAGTAAAGGATATGCTGGGTGACGTGGTCAAATTTTCAATAGGCTCCAGCAGCGAGAAGCTTACAAAAGAGAAGATTCATGAAATGTGCCTAAAGGTTCTTAGAGAAGTGGCGTTGCCTGACCCTGAAAGAGTTCTAGACAGCTATCCGTTCCAATTGAGCGGAGGCATGAGGCAGAGGATATGCATAGCCATGTCCCTAACCGCGGCAAGGGACCTTCTAATAGCAGATGAGCCTACGACAAACCTTGACGTTACAATTCAAGATCAAGTTTTACGTTTAATCAAAAACCTTGTTGAGGAAAGAAAGTTATCAGTCATCCTTATTTCACATGCCCTTGGCGCAGTGAGGGGGACCGTTGACAGAGTTTATGTAATGTACGCTGGAAACATGGTTGAGGCAGCAGAGACAAACGAGCTTTTTTCAGAACCCCTACATCCATACACCCAAGGGCTACTACAATCCGTGCCGAAGTTAACTGGCGAAGGATTTTCAGAGGGCATTAAAGGGCATATTCCAGACTACGTGAATCCACCATTCGGATGCAGATTCCACCCCCGCTGTGATTACGCAAAAGAGGTGTGCCAAAAGGAAGCACCCCCATTCTTCGATGTAAATGGCAAGGGACACGAAGTTGCATGCTGGCTGTATGGCAAAGGGTGAAAATGTTATGGAAAAAAATGAAGGCTTGCTCGTTGTGGACAACCTGGTGAAACATTTCAAAACCACTTTTGGAACCGTTAGAGCCGTTGACGGAATAAGCTTTGCAATTAAACCCGGAGAAACTTTCGGTTTAGTAGGAGAGTCCGGCTCGGGAAAGAGCACAACAGGATATGTAATAATGGGAATCTATACTCCCACATCTGGCAAGATAATCTTCAAAGGAGAAGACATTTCAGTCCATGCGAAAAAACGACCTGGACATTTGAAAAAAGATATGGCAATAGTTTTCCAGGATCCAGCATCTTCTTTAAATCCAACAAAAACTGTTAAAGAAATAGTTGGGTTACCTCTAAAAATTCACGGTCTAATTAAAAGTTACGAGGAGCTGGACAAAAAAGTCGCGTCGCTCCTTGAAGCTGTGGAGTTGCCTGCAGAGAAGTTCATGCAGAGAAGACCGAAAGACCTTGGTGGAGGTGAACGACAGGCGATTGCAATTGCAAGGGCCATAGCGACAAACCCTTCGTTCATCGTCCTTGATGAGCCTACATCAGCACTTGACGTGTCAATCCAAGCTAAGATTATTCAAGTTTTAATGAGGCTTCAACGAGAGCTAAATCTTTCATACCTGTTCATAACACACGATCTAAGTCTTATGAGGAATGTTGCCTCAAGAGTTGCCATAATGTATTTGGCGAAAATCGTTGAGTTTGCTCCCACAGTAGCATTCTTTCAAAAACCACTGCATCCCTACACCCAGATGCTACTTTCTTCGGTGCCGGTGCTAACGGATAAGGAGGAGAAACTTAAGCCTAAGGGGATAACGTCAAGCGGCGAAGTGCCAAGCGCAATTAACCCCCCACCAGGATGCCGCTTTCACACCAGATGTCCCTACGTAACCGATGTATGCAAAACAAAAGAGCCAGAATTTATAATGACAGAAGAGGGCCATTACGTGGCATGTCACCTTTACACTAGGTGAACGCGTCCAGTTTCAAAATAAGTGTTTACCTAATTTAGCCTCCAATCTTAACCCGAAGTCCCAACGTCTCAATTTTCTCTTTTATATGGATAAGCTTCTCTTTGGGCGGTGCGCTATGGAATGGCATCAAATATTTTTTCCCGATGCGCATGTACTTTTCACCTATATCATGGTAAGGCAGCAGGTCAACCTCCTCAACGCCGTTTAAAAGTTGGAGAAGCTCCAACAAGTTCTTAATGTTCTCATCTGTATCGGTGATTTGGGGAACCAATGGGAACCGGATGATAACGTCTTTTCCCCTTCCATTTTTTACAAGATACATAAGGTTATCTAGGATAAACTTGTTTGAGACACCCGTATATCTGCGATGATTAAGGTCGTCCAACAGCTTTAAGTCGTAGAGAAATAGATCGACATTTTCCGCGATGAAATTAAAAACTTTCGGATGGGCATATCCGGAGGTATCTAGCGCCACATGAATTTTTCTGCTCCTGCACTCTTTTATGACTTCTTTTAGGAATAATGGTTGGAAAAGGGGCTCGCCTCCGGAAAAGGTTACCCCTCCGGCTGAAGTATCATATAATATAACGTCTCTTTCTATGATGGATATTAACTCTTCTAGGCTGATTGTACGCCCAATTATTTTTAAGGCTCCTGTTGGACATGCCTCTGCGCAAACGCCACACTTTGTGCAAGTATCCCTGTTGATGACTTGTTTTTGTCTCCTTCAAATGTTATGGCTTTGGCGGGGCAAATGTTTAAGCATGTTTTACAGCCAATACATTTATAATCAAAATATGCTAGGTCGTTGGTGCTTGATATTCCCTCTGGGTTATGACACCACCAGCACTTTAATGGGCAGCCTTTCATGAAAATTGTTGTTCTAACCCCTGGTCCGTCGTGTATTGCATACCGCATTATGTCAAATATTCTCCCTTCTAAAAGTTTTTTAGGCGTCTTAAATCTCCCTCTGTTCTGTTCGTGCAATTATTTCGTCCTGAAGTCCCTTTGGAAGGTTTACAAAGTAGTCGCTGTATCCTGCTACTCTGACCATCAAGTCTTGAAAGTCTTGAGGACGCCCTTGTGCTTCACGGAGTAACTCGGTGCTTACAACATTGAACTGCACATGGTGTCCGCCCATTGTGAAGAAGGTTTTTATAGTGTGAGCCAATTTTTCAAGGTTGTCTTCACCCTTTGTCAAATCTGGACTAAGTCTTTGATTAAGCAATGCTCCGCCCGTTTTGTCCCAGTCGATTTTTGAAACTGATCTGAAAACCGCAACTATTCCCTTCCTGTCCATTCCTTGAACCGGAGATACGCCCTCCGATAAGGGTTGTCCAGCCTTTCTTCCGTCAGGTGTTGCTCCGGTGACTTTGCCAAAATATATGTGCACAGTTGTTGGAAGAAAATAGACCCTTCGGGAGGCCTTTCTCACCGGCGTGGGAGGATAGCTCTCTATCAACTCAACAACCGTGTCAACTATTTTCTTTGCAATTTCATCAGCATAGTCATCGTCATTACCATATTTCGGAGTCTTATTCAGGAAAAATTGACGCATCACCTCATATCCTTCGTAATTTCTACTGAGGGCTTCCAGGGCTTCATCCATCGTAAAGTTTCCCTTTTCAAACACGTTGTACTTCAGCGAGGCTAAACAATCTGTGAGGGTTCCCAATCCTACAACTTGAATATAGCTTGTATTATATCTCGCTCCACCGCAATTGTAGTCCTTTGCATTTTTTACAGTCTTCAATCCAAAGCGACAAAAATGGAACAGGTAGATATTTGGCGTAAAGGGTTTCTATTATGTCATTCCCTTTAACTTTCAATGAAACAAAGTGCTTCAACTGCCTCAAAAAGGCGTCCAAAAGTTCTTCAAAGGTTTCAAACTTCCTTGGGTCGCCGGTTTCTATGCCAATCCTCTTCTTTGTCCTTGGGTCCACTCCATCGTTCAACGTTATTTCAAGAATTTTCGGAAGGTTCAAGTAGCCCGTTAATATGTACGCCTCTTTTCCGAAGGCTCCTGTTTCTACGCACCCACTCACTCCACATTTACGTGCATCCTCCAATCTTTTGCCCTGTCGAAGCATCTTTACAACAGCGCCGTCAAAGTTGAATATTGGTGGTTCACCAAATCCGGGGGCGACAACCTTCAGTGTTTTTATAAGGAAACTAATTGGATTTCTACCACTTATTAGGACAGCTGTGTTAGGCTGCATTGTGCGCATTTCATCTAAAACTTCCAAAATTAGATATGAGAGCTCATTAACTGCGTCCGCACCGTCCTCTTTTAGTCCTCCAATGTTAATTTTTGAGAAGTCGTTGTAAGTGAAGCTTTCCTCTAATGTCACACCAACCTTAGGAACCGCTGGCTGATTATTGAATTTAATCCAGAAGGCTTCAAGAAGCTCTTTAGCCCTTTCCCGGGTGAGTTTTCCTTCCTTAATATCCCGTTCATAGAACGGGTAGAGGTGCTGGTCCAGCCGTCCCGGCGTAAACGAGTCCCACGGGTTTGTCTCATAAGTTATGCCAACATGAATAAACCAATAATGCTGAAGGGCTTCCCAAAAAGTTCGAGGGGCGTTCGCCGGAACCCAGCGGCATATTTGTGCCATCTGTATAAGCTCTTCCTTTCTC
Source organism: uncultured archaeon (assembly GCA_938023865.1). Taxonomy (GTDB): domain Archaea; phylum Thermoproteota; class Bathyarchaeia; order Bathyarchaeales; family Bathycorpusculaceae; genus JAGTQI01. The sequence goes on from CALJDG010000071.1 coordinate 4,851, forward strand.
TGAAGGTTTATCTCCTCCTCCGCCATCTTTTCCAATTTTTCAGCATAACGCTTCGCATAAATTATCAACGCGTCAGCCACTATGTTCATAGCTTTTAACTCTTCCATCTTCTCATAATATTCTGGGTCACATGGATCAAGCTCTTCCATCTTTTGCCTGATCTCTTCTTTTATTGCTAAAAGCCCCTTTTTGAAGACTCTTTCTCCGCCTGCTGTATGTCCAGGCGCCCTCTGCTCCATGAACTCGGTCCACACGCCAGCTTCATAGGCGTCTTTCCACTCTTGGGGTAAGCTGCTAAATATTATGTCTCGCATCGATCCGCCTTTCCAGAAGGGAATGATTTCGTTTTTGTATACTTCCTTAGCTTTTTCATCCACTTTGTAGGGCATGTTCTTCCGCGAATCTAAAACTTCTAAGTCTTCCATTGAGTGGACACATATCTCTGGATATGTGGGGACTTCCTTTGGGCCTGTTCCCCTCAAACCTACTATGAGCTGGTCTTCTTCAACTGGTAAAGAAACATGTTCTAATAAATATTTGAAGGCTAGTGCACGTTGGACAGGAATGGATTCTCCCTTAACCTCTTCACTTCTATAAAATTCTGTTATCAGCCTTGCCCTCTCAACGGATAGTTTAACCTCAGCCCTGACACTTTCTTCCCTAAGCCTCGCTATTCTCTCATTTATTGGCTTGACGGCGGCTTTTCTTCTCTCCTTTTCTTCTTCAACTCTTTGGCTGTCGCTTAAGTATGCGGCTCCGAGCATGTCCTTCCCTCAAACCATTGAGGCAAATAATCATTAATAATCTTTCTTCAGCGTGACTCCAATTTTTACGAAAAGAAAAGGGGCATCACGTCATTATCCTTTAGGAAAATATTATTTTTAGAAAACATTTCTTCGTTTGCTCTTTTCTATAGATATCTCTTTTTAAGTTCCTCTGCGAACATTTTGACAATTTCGTCTATGGCTTTCCTAAATTCCTCCACGTTATACATTACGAGAAACTTTTTCTCATCCACAATAGCTTTTATCTTTTGAAGGAATGAGTCCTCTTTTAGGCATGGCGCGTATTTCGGTAAATCTGCAATTTTGCTTAGCGCGTCAAGCAGCCTGAAGGGACCGTAGAGTGGAGGTTCATCAATGCAGTTCCTGGCGCTTGTGGCTAGAAAAACTGCAATTTCGAAAAGGTAATCGTCTCCACAGGGTTTGGCTTCGCCCATTTTCATCCCTCCAAATTAGGAAACTTTTCACCATACCTGTTTAAGTAAACTATTTCGTTTAATGGAATCCTAGGCGGCGGTTTAAGCGTTTGATCCGGATGACCAACTATCACCAAAAGTTCTGGCTCTATGCCCTCTGGAATGGCGAGCAACTCCTTTATTGCTGTATGCGAGAATGATTTAACAACGCATGTTCCTAAGCCAAGGGCGTATGCCGCCAATAGCATGTTCTGCACAGCCATTGCGCAGTCGCAGATTGTGAGGTAGTCTCTACCAAGAGTGCCTCCGACCTTGTAGGCTTTCTCCTTGTTTGAGCAGACAAGTATTGCGAGAGGCGCCTCCCCAAAATATCCGGGAGAAACTTTTCGCACCACATCGAGCAGCTTTGAGTCTTCTATGACTATGAAAAGCCATGGTTGAATGTTTCCCCCAGAAGGCGCCCAGCGGGCAGCATCTAACAATCTCTTTACTAATTCTCTGTCAACAGCCTTCCTTTTATACTTCCTAATACTTCTCCTGCCTTTTATTGCCTCGAACACGTCCATACTTTCAGACCAGCCCAAATTTTGATTGAACCAAACTATGATAATGTTCTCTAAAAACGTTTTTAATAAGCTTTATAAAGTGACCTATGTAGATATGATTTTCCGGAGGTATAAAAATGCCGCAGTATTATGAGTATGAGTTGGCTAAGGCAGCGCATAAACTTGCTACAGAAATGTTCAAACTGAAACCCGGTGAAACCTTTATCATAACAGCCGACACAGAATCAGACCCACGAGTTGTTGAGGCAACGGCTGGAGCAGCTTTTGCAGCCGGAGCAAAACCAATGGTTATTTGGCTGGCATCACCCTTAGGCGTTGGAAAAGCTGCAGACCCGATGCTGCCGGTGGAAGCGTTAACCGCGGCCTTAAACAATGCTGATGCATGGGTTGAATTCAACAACGAATGGCTCTTATACTCGACACCCTACGAGAGAGTGATGAAGGAAAACAAGAAAATCCGCCACATGTGCTTGGTAGGCATGAACGTTGACATGATGGTTAGAGTGATAGCCAGAGTAGACTTGCCAACCCTCGCAAAGTTCCAAGATAAACTGGTGGAAATGACGAAGGCGGCCAAACATGTTAAAATGACGACCCCAGCTGGTGGAAATGTAGAATTTGACAACGACCCCAAGAGGCCGGTAATCTGTGAAGTGGGCTACGCAGACACTCCAGGATCCCATATGCTCGGCGGACAAATAGGCTGGTCTCCAATCTTCAAGTCTATAAACGGCGTAATAGTCTTTGACGGCTCCGTCGTTCCACCAGTAGGACTTGTGAAAACTCCAATAAAACTTCACGTTAAGGAAGGGGTTATCCAAAAAATAGAGGGTGGGGAAGAAGCCCGCACCTTCGAAGCATGGCTCAAAAGCTTCAACGACCCGTTAATGCTTCGAATGGCTCACGTCTGCTACGGTGTTAATCCTGGAGCAAAGCTTACCGGAAACATTGTTGAGGACGAGAGAGTTTGGGGATGCACAGAGTGGGGAATAGGCTATGTTGGCCAGATGTTAACTGGAGGCGAACCAATTCCAGCACCTTCACATACCGACGGCATATGCCTAAACACATCTGTATGGCTTGATGAAAAACAGATATTTGACAACGGTAGGGTTGTTGAGCCGGAACTCGCCAAACTCGCCAAGAAGCTCGGCAAATACTAAGCTTCGCCTCAGCGCTGCAAGGTGAGGGACTATGATTGAAAAAGAGAAGCTTATTGATGGCGTCGTTAACATGTTTAAAGTGAATATGGGGCTGAAGAAAGGCGAAAAAATCCTAGTCTTAACAGATGTGCCGACAACAGAGGAATGGAAGTCTAAAGACAGCGGGAAAGTTGCGGATGCAATAACAAGATCGCTCTTAGCAAAAATGGTAAGCGAAATTGCAACTGAAAAGTTTCCAGATTCTAAAGTGGAATTCTTTGTTTATCCATCGGTTGGTAAACATGGAACCTACCCAGGAAAAGAAGTTGAAGAGAAAATGAAAGCCGCAGACGTCGTTATCGCCATAACAACGTATTCGCTGACCCACACGGACGCAAGAGTTAACGCGTGCAAGGCTGGAGCCCGCGTTGCAAGTATGCCGATGTTCTTAGCTGAAATGTTCTATCCAGGTGGGCCAATGGCAGCGGATTACCGCGAGATAGAAAAGGAAACAAAGAAAATCGCTGATTTAATGACTAAAGCCAACGAGGCGAGGATAACGTCGCCGGGTGGCACAGACATAACTTTCAGCTTGAAGGGCAGGAATGGCATGGTTGACGCTGGAATATTTACAGAAAAGGGGTCTTGGGGTAATTTGCCTTCCGGAGAAGCCTACTGCGCACCCGTTGAAGGCACGGCAAATGGAAAACTTGTGGTTGAGCCAAACTGGTACCCAGACTTGAAAGAAAAAATGACACTAACGTTCAAAAACGGTTACGTGACGGAAATTGTTGGAGGCGGAAAGGTAGGCGACGAATTCAGAAGTCTACTCGATTTAAGCAAGAAAACTGAGCCTTATGTTTCCCGCCGAAATCTTGCAGAACTTGGGGTGGGCACAAACCCAAATGCGAAGCGTCCAGACAACGTTCTTGAATCGGAAAAAATTAGGGGCACCGTCCATCTTGCAATAGGCGACAACTCTCACATGGGTGGAAAGGTTTCATCAGACCTCCATCAAGACTTTATAATTCCAAAACCAACCCTAATATTTGATGGTAAAAAAATAATGGAAAACGGAAAACTGCTAGTATAAAATACAATTTTTATCCCTACCTTTTTTATTTTTTGAAGAAAATTCGGCTACTTTGCCTCTGCTAAACGGTTTGTATTTTTTGTAAATCGTTTAATTTAGCTTCTATTAGGGTTTTAAAGATAAAAAGAGAGGATGGGGCTATTGTAGCCCCTTTTTGGTTATTTCCTTAACTATGCCAGCGGCTATGGTTGTGCCCATGTCTCTTACGGCGAATCTTCCAAGCTCTGAAAACTCAGAGTAAGCCTCAATGGCTATCGGGCGTAGGGGTTCCATCCGTACTAATGCGGCGTCTCCCGTCTTTAAGAAGGACGGCTTCTCC
>CALJDG010000072.1 GCA_938023865.1 uncultured archaeon
GACTGTTGAGGCGTAGCCAGCCAGAAAGTCTTTGAAAGTGTCGAGGGGGTTTTTCTTAGCCGCACATTCCATTGCCGTTAATGGGTCTATTCCAAAGATTTCCACGTCTTTTATGATTTCCCTCGCCTCAGCCCGCATAGCTGGCATCAGCTCAACTTCAGCTAACCGCTTAAAACTCGTGTAGGGAGCAATGCCGCCTGAAGCCATAACGCTAATGTACGCCGCTACGAAGGGCATCTCTCTTTCAAGGTTGGAAGCCCTTTCGCCAGCCTTTGATAATGGTATTAGGAAGAATCCTATCATCACATATATTGGAAGCGGAACGAGGAATATGGCTGGCAGAAAACCAAAGAAGTACAAAACGATTATGGAGATTATTGTCACCGGAATCGTTAAGACGGAGATGAAAAGCATCAGCGAAACGTATGTTTCCGGATAGATTTTGATTTTCGCCCTTTCCAAATAGTCTTTAAACTCAACAACATGTTTTAGGAAGTAAGGTGCTACTCTTCCGAATATGCGGAAGGACCATGCTTCAAGGGTTTCTAGAAACGGCAACAGCTTTCACCCCCTCCTCGGCGATGACCTTTTCATAGAGCTGTTTTGGGCGCGCATAATATTCCGCGATTATTGCTGCTACGTCTCTGTAGCTTCTTATGTTGCGTTCTCGCATCCAGTGCAGAATCTGTTTGCGCCTATCAATTTCCCCCAGCAAGTCTTTCTTGCTTACACCTAGACGCTCTGAGATTCCAGCCAACATTATGCTTTTGTTCAGAGATGGTAGATGCTCATCTTTCACCGGGTGCCACTTAAACGTGCATCTGTAATCCTCGTAGTCTGCTATTTCGTTCACGTTCATTACACGTCTGTAGGCTTTCTTCTCACCGGACTTTTGCAAGTGCACCCTTTGGACTGACAAGACAATGTTCATTAGCGGAATGTATGCCGGTGCAATGTCCATTGGTTTCTGGGTTAAACGTTTTATGGCTGAATCTAGGTTTTCGGCGTGCATTGTGCACATGCCGCCGTGGCCTGTGGCAAGCGCCTGGAAAAGCACGTAGGCTTCTTGTCCTCTGACCTCGCCCACTATGAGCACGTCTGGACGGTGCCTCATGGAGGTTTTAACAAGGTCGAAGAGGGTTACTTCGCCGACGCTGCTTCCGCCAAGCCCGTAGCTTTGCCTAGCGATTAAGGAAACCCAGTTTTCGTGGGGAAGGTTAAGCTCCGCCGTCTCCTCAATGGTGATTATTTTGCTTCCAGGTCTGATTAAACATGCCAAAGCGTTTAGGGCTGTTGTCTTTCCGGCAGCGGTTCCCCCCAAAACCATTATGGAGGCCCTGTTTTCTAGGCACATCCAGAAATAGGCAGCCATCTCCTCAGAGAAGGTGCCCAAGTTTATTAGGTCTATTATTGAGTAGGGGTCTTCCCTAAACTTTCTAATCGTGAAGGCTGTTCCGAAAGGCGTAATTTCACGCCTATAACAGACTGCAAGCCTGTGCTTCCCGGGAAGCGCCGCATCAACAATCGGGAAGGCTGAGCTTACGTGTTTTCCAGCCATGTGGACAAGCTTAACAACCATGTTGTCAAGCTCTTCGTCGTTTTCAAATTCTAGATTTGTTTCTATGCTTTCGTAGTTTCTATGCCAGACATAAACGGGCTTGTTAACTCCGTCGCATGAAATATCCTCAATATTTGGGTCTCGCATCAGCGGGTCTATCCTTCCAAACCCTACAAGGTCTCTTTCAGCGTGATAGAGAATCTTGTACCATGAAACATCTGGAAGCCATCCTAGGCTTATGCGGTATTTGTCAACGATTTTTTTAGCTTCTTCTGCGAAGAATTTTCTAGGGTCTAATACCTCCTCTTTAGGCGACTCGATTTCGGCGAGGAGTATTTCCAATATGCGGTTGTAAACGCTTCTTTCTAATGGGTCGAGCTGTAACTCGTCCAGTATATACTTGTACTCGCCAGTTTTGGGATTCTGCACTATGGCTACGTGGGCGAAGGGCTCATAAAGCGGGTATCGTTCCACAACCTTGAAGCCTTTGGGAACAGGTTTGGGCGGTGGCGGTGGAATAGCCACTTTTTTGGGCTTTCCAATGTTGATTTTTATCCTTATTTTCTTGATTTTTGCGAGTTTTTCTTTGAAGCGTAGTTTGGTCATTGTCTTCTCCTGTACTTATGTTATATATCTCTACACTTTGGTTATTAAATATTACGTCTTACGAGATGCTACCTGCCTCTTCCTCACAAAACGAAACCTGAATAACCCCCAACTTCATTAACACAACAATTAATACCACTAGCAGCACTGGAATAAGCACAAGCAAAATTGTCAGCCAAGGTATTCCACCACCAGCCTCTGGAATAACAGTTAAATAGACACTGGTGGGCGAGCTTATATACCCGGACTTCTCAGCGCTCACAGTAACTATCAAGTTCATTGCTTCACTAGTTTTCGGCGTCAAAATGGAAAACATGCAATACCCATTTGCATCTGTCAAGCTTGGCTGCAAAATAAGTGTTCCCACACTGAGGGTAACCGTAACATTTGCGCTAGAAACAGGTAAGCCGTCGCGCGTCACATAAACATCAATGTCTACTTGGCTTTCTGGCGCTGTAGAATAGACCCTTGGAACAACGGCAATCGCTAGAATTCCAGGTTTGGCGGTAATCATCAATGTGCTCGTGTTGGTGGCATAGCCTAACTTTGAAACTGTGGCGTTTAAATTGATGTTGATCTCTTTTTTAACTGGCGGTGTTATAAAATTGAAAACAGCGTTGCCGTGGCTGTTGGTATAGGCAAAATTAGGAGAGATTGCTCCGATGTCCGCTATCAATGTAACGTTGGCTTCTTCAACAGGGTTTCCGTTATATTCGACATGAACTGTAACTTCCACTGTTTCCTCGGAAACTGTAGTGTTACGTTCAGCTGTGACATAAATTTGGAAAATTTTTGGCATAACCGTTATGGTTGTTTGCCCCTTCCCATCTGCAAATCCTTCTTTTGAAGCATGAGCTACAATTGTTGCCACCATTTCTTCAGATGTTAGAGGGGCGTTAAAAATGAATACAGCTTTGCCGCTGGAATCTGTTAGCTTTTCGGATTCTGTAAAGTTTCCATGGGTTGCTAATAAAGTAACGAGGGCATTTGCGACTGGTTCGCCAACCCAAGAAACATTAATGCTTATATTTGAATTCTCTCCAGACAAGACTTCTGAAGGTTGGGAAGCTACGTTGACGGTTAATGGTGGCAAAACCGTCAAGTATTGGTGGTAGGAGCCATCTGCACAACCATTTTTGGAGGCCTTCACTATGATTCTAATGTCAGCTATATCCGTGACGAAAGGCGCTGTGAACGTTGTTGTAAAATAGCCAGAAGAATTTGTCAAACCGTATTTTGGCTCAAAATATCCATCTTTTATAGAGTGGAATGTTACATTTGCGCCTTCTATGGGATTTCCATTTAATGAAACGTAGGCTGTAATCTGAATTTTTCCGCCGGAAGGAACTATGCTGCCGCTTGGAATTATTAACTCTACATTTAATGGCAACAAATCATCAACAACGATTATTTGTTTTGAAAATGGACTGCTTACTTTGCCAAAATCATCCATAACCAATAGGCTTGCAGTATAGCTTCCCGTGGTCTTGTAGTTGTAGAAAAAGATTGACAATGTCGTCCAGCTGGAGTTGGAGCCGTCTCCAAAATTGTAAAAGTATAGGTCAACACGCTTGTCATCAGAGGAGTTGAAGCCGATAAAGGCTACTTCTTGACCGAGGGCAACCACATCTTTATCAGTCCATAAAACCGCCGTTGGTGGGGCGTTATCGTAATCTATTGAATCTGTTAAGAAGAAAATGAAGTCAAGATTAACTCCGTCGCCACCAACAGGGTCTCCTTTTCCATGCGGGTTTAACCATTCATGGTATGGACCGCTTTGGTGTCCCCAATAATTACGTGTTGCATTCACGGCAGCTGTAGCTGAAACATCCATGCCCAAAACGTTACCAACAATATCGTTGAAATGCGCCTCGTGCTCATTTCCCAACTCATAAAAGACTCCAACCTCATTTTGGAGAATGTAGTTTCGCGTTATAATAGTGCTTGTGTTTGTGGAAACATAGAACCCGTAATAGTTTAAAGTCACGTTATTGTTCCTTACAACAAAGCTGCTAGTGTTGTAAGCTTCCATTAAGAGGGATACTCCGCTTTTCCCGTTGAGGCGTACCAAGTTTCTTGTTATGTTAATGTTTGACGTCGTTAAATTACCAGTTAGTGTTATGCCGTCTCCATTCAACTCTATGATGTTAGCCTCTACTATAGCGTTGCCTCCAGATATGTAGATGCCGCTAGCAGTATTGTTACATATGAAGTTGTTATGTCCAACGGTTACTGAGCCATTCAATGTCATTACACCATTTTCAGAGTTTAGGCGTATAGTGCTGTTTCGAACTGTTAATTCGCCATTCGCTATAGTTGCGCCATTTACTCCATACTCTACTATACAGTTTTCCAACACCGAGGGAGGTTGGTTGGTTCCGTTAAAATAGAGGGTTCCCCAGTCTCCCGGTTCAGGCGTCTCCTTGTTTGACGTGAATTTTATTAGCCTATTAAATTCCGTTGATCCTTTCGCGACAAGTCTACCATTAACGACTATGGAGAACTTTCCGCCAAATTTTACCTCAACTCCCGGCTCTATGGTTAGTGTTACGTTTTCGTGGATGGTGACGTTTCCAGAGAGAATGAAGGGGCTGTCTATAAGGGTCCAGACAGTATTTATGGTGATTTCTCCTTCAACATAAGTTGCCTTCACGCTTGGGAAAAAACTGTTAAGTGGGAAAAGCGTCAAACTAAAGATTACCATGAAGTTTAAAGCTAGAATTTTTAGTTCCCCTTTCATATGGACGCATCCATACATTGTGGTTAAACTATCCTCACGCCAAGGCTTGCTTAAGCGTTATGAATTCAAAATAAAATTTGGAGATACACTGCGAAAGTCTGTTTTTGGAGTTAATGAAAGGCAAGAATTTTAACGTGGGAAGGCACATCATTTAGAAAACGCAAAAGCTGGCGCATAACTTGAAAGAGTTTAAGGCTGTAGCCCTTGAAGGCTTCCCCCTCATTAAGCCCGGAGACAACATAGCCAAAATAGTTGTTGAAACTGCAAGGAAAAATGGCTTGGAAATTGAGGATGGAGACATAATTGTTATCGCTCAAAAAATTTTTTCGAAGGCTGAGGGGAGAATTGTCAACCTTAAAGAGGTTGTCCCATCTGAGATGGCTAAGGAAATTGCCAGAAAAATAGGGAAAAGCCCAAAGTTTGTGGAGCTTGTTTTAAGGGAAACAAGAAGCATCGTGAAGGCTTCTAGTGAAACCTTGCTTGTTGAGGATGTTAGAGGCTTAGTTTGCATAAACGCTGGAATAGACAAGTCAAACATTGAAGGCGAAAGCAACTTCGCGCTTCTGCCGAAAGACCCGGATGCATCAGCGGAAAGATGTCGAAGGGAGATACAAAAGTTGACTGGGAAAGATGTGGCAGTAATAATATGCGACACTTACAGCCGACCCTTCAGGCGTGGACAAGTAAACTTTGCCATAGGCTTGGCTGGAATCAACCCCTTCAAAGATTATAGGGGTAAAAGAGACCTCTACGGCTACGTTTTAAAAGTTAAAAATGTGGCGGTTGTCGATGAAATTGCCGCTGCAGCAGAACTCCTCATGGGACAAGGTGAGGAAGCCACACCAGTGGTAATCTTTAAGGGTTTAAGGGACACCGTGGAGTTCTGCAAAAAATCAAGCGCAAAGGAACTAGAAATTGGAAGAGATGAAGACCTGTTTAGAGAGGCTCTTTAAACGCTTATTTACCATTCCATGATAAGGAATGGATTACTTCGTTTTTCCTCGCCAATTGTTGTTGTTGGACCGTGACCAGGGTAAACCTTAAAATCGTCAGGTAGGTTTGCCAACTTTCTTAATGAGTTTTTCATGTCTGTTTCTGAACATTGAGGAAGGTCTGTCCTTCCAATAGAACCAGCAAATAGGGTGTCGCCAGTGAAAACTTCATTTTCGCTTATTAATGATATGCTTCCTGGACTGTGGCCTGGGGTGTGCATAACTTTGAGGGCTTTTTTGCCAAACTTCACATGATCTCCATCTTTTATGAGGATATCTGCGGATGGCGAGGAACCGTTGAAGCCGAAAAATTTTGCAATTACTTTGCCAAAAGTTCCAAGCATAAAAGCGTCCTTTTCGTGAACTAAAATTGACGCTTGAAACTTCTTTTTAATTATTCCATTTCCACAAACGTGATCTGGATGGCCGTGGGTGTTCACGATGTATTTTAGCTTTAAGGCATTTTCTTCGATGAACTTGAAAATTTTTTCAGCTTCATAGGCGCTATCAAATCCCGGATCAACAATTATAGCTTCCTTTGTTTCTGGACATGCCACAATGTAAGAGTTTGTGAAAAGTTTGCCAACTGTGAACGTTTGGATCATCATCCTAAACAGCCTTTAAGAAACCATTCTCCTTTAATAAATTTTGCCAGTATCCATGCCTACAAAAGAATATTTCTGTTTGAACAGTAATTCATAAATTTCATGACAAATATTTTGTAGGCTTGAAATTTGGTTTCTTCAAACAGAAATATTCTCAAATAAAACGGTGTTCTTCATTCACGTTACCCGATGTTTTCGGTTCAACTTAAATTAGATTCTGAATATAAATGGTTTACGAATTTGAAGGATAGATGCTCTTAATCATTTCTGATCTCAAAACGAGACCATCGTCGGAGTTAAATATAAACTTATATAAGTATCTGAATCTGAATAATACTAACTTAGGAATTTGGAATGAAGTTAAGTAAATGGAATTATAGAGAAAAAATATTCCTTGCGCTTCTCGACATTATCCTCTTAAAATATACAAAGGAAAATGGTAGCTTGGCCGGATACGATTTTATGATGTGGGTTCACAAAACATATGGAGTACTACTTAGTTCTGGAACGGTTTACACAAAAATTTATAGTCTTGAAAGAAGAGGCTTAGTAAAAGGAGAATGGGGTGAACGGAAGAGAATTTACACGTTAACAAAGGAGGGAGAGGCAACTCTTAACTCGGTTCTTTCAGATCCTACAGCCAGACAGTTTCTGACATCGCTGGAGAAAACTTCTTAACCCGACATAATTAAAATGGGTTTTTCGTAGAGGTTTTTAAATGTTTCATTCCAAATTTTAATAAGTCTTGAAACAACGCTGTCCATGTCCTTAACTTTATTTCTTTCTTTATAAAGCGACTCACGGATTTCCATTAGAAGTCTGTACGTTTTCTGAAATGCTACATTTTTATAAGCTGGCTTTAACGCTGCCTAACATCAGATCTGTATTTTTAATTCACTAGGGCAAGTTTATGCGTCTAAGAGTACTTGAAACAGTTCTAATACACACGCCAGTTCTTATAGAAACATGGGCTGTAATATTAAGTCATCATGTTTATGAAGCTGATGCCCTACAGATAACTTCATGCCTTCAAAGCCGAAGCGATGCGTTCATAAGTGGCGACAAAAGGCTTGTATAAATATGCAGAAAAACAGGGCTTGAAGCTTTCCACATAGTTGAAGGTGAAGAAAGAATAACGGCCCTTCTCAAACATTAAAAACGTATTGATAGGTGCCAAGTTTTCAGCTTTTAAGCTTCGAGGTTATAGTTGCGGGATCGTAGACGGTGACTATGGCGTGTAGGATTTGAGTTTGTAGGTGGATTGCTTCTGAAGGGTTAGCTTTCTGTTAAGAACGGGAAAACTAGGCGTTAAAGGTTTGCTTTATCTTTTAGATATTGTCAAGTTATGTTTTTGGAAGCTTTGGGGAACCGTTTTTGAGGCGATTTCCATTGAGTGGCTTCTCAAAGCCTTTGGGGATAGTGGTTTGTTTAAGCCTCTAACCTTGTGGTTTTCAGGGCTTAGGTGCTGCTTCAGCCTTTCAACCTCTAATTGGGTCATTCTTATGAAAAATGAACGTTTTAATGATGGTTGATTTTGATGTTTGGTTTCCATTACACACTTTGTTGATGGAAAACTTTTTAAACAGATACATTGCAAACTATAGAAAGACCAAATTAGAGGTATGAAAAATGAAAGTGGAAAAGCGTTTGTTAAGTGTTGCGGTGCTTGTTTCGATGTTGGCGTTTTCGATGTTTGCTTCTTTGGCTTCAGCGGCTGTCATTTCTTCGAAGAGTTATGCTCCCTTCACGGATGTTTCTGGAGTTATCGAGAAGGACAGATATGACTTTATGAATGCTGATGGGAACCCGCTTA
>CALJDG010000073.1 GCA_938023865.1 uncultured archaeon
GAGGTGAATATCAATGAAGATTTTTCCAGCCGTTGACATTATGGATGGGAAGGTTGTAAGGTTATTTAAGGGTCTTCCAGAAACAGCTAAAACATACATTGGGCTAGAGAACCCCGTGGCTGTAGCTAAAAAATGGGAGAACGAGGGAGCCGACGGCCTTCATGTTGTGGATTTGGATGCCGCTATCGGTAGGGGGAACAACTCCGCTACAATTTTTGAGATAGCTCGAAATGCGAAAATACCATTGCATGTGGGGGGAGGAATAAGAAGCGAGGAAGCGGCTGAAAGATTTCTCAACATGGGAATAGATAAAATCATAATTGGAACTTTGGCTTTCGAGAAGCCGAAAGTCTTGGCAAGGCTTGTGGAAAGGTTCGGCGACCATATAGTCATAGCTTTAGATTATAAGGAAAGTGGTGAAATTATGATTGAGGGATGGAGCGAAACTGTTGAACTCGGTGTAGAGGACGCTATACAGAGGTTCCTGAAGCTTAAAGTTAAAACCTTCTTGCTAACCTCGGTGAGTAGAGATGGAACTCTTAAAGGAGTAAGCGTTAGTATCGTAAAAAAAGCTTGCACTTATAAGGAGGCAAAGGTGATAGCAGCAGGCGGAATACAGAGTTTAAATGATTTGGCACTTTTAAAAAGTATAGGGGTTTACGGTGTAGTGATCGGGAGAGCACTGTATGAGGGGATTTTCTCGTTAAAAGAGGCTTTAAAAATCGCTAGAGGGGGGTGAAATATGCCTTTAACGAAACGGATTATACCATGCTTAGATGTTGACCATGGAAAAGTCGTTAAGGGCGTGCATTTCCTAAATCTGAAAAACGCAGGAAACCCTGCAGAATTAGCCAAAAGATACTCTGAAGAAGGCGCCGACGAACTTGTCTTCCTTGACATAACGGCTTCACCTGAAAAACGAAAAATATTGAAGGATGTCGTTAAAAGGGTTGCCGCGGAAATAGACATCCCCTTCACGGTTGGCGGTGGAATCCGTAGTCTTTTAGATGCAAGAACTGTTCTTTGCAACGGCGCGGATAAAGTGTCAATAAACACGGCGGCAATTGAACAACCCAAACTAATCATAAAGCTTTCAGAAACCTTTGGACGGCAATGCGTCGTTGTTGCCATCGACGCCAAAAGGCGATATGAGGAAAAAAAGGGAAAAATCACTGTTGAAACGAAAGAAGGGAGATGTTGGTTTGAAGTGTACACGTATGGAGGACGTAAACCTACAGGGTTGGACGCAATCCAATGGGCGGCAAAAGTTGAGCAATTAGGCGCTGGAGAAATCCTCCTTACCTCCATGGATAGGGATGGAACTGAAAAAGGGTTTGACTTGGAATTAACTAGAAGCGTTTCCGAAAATATAAACATCCCTATTATTGCAAGCGGAGGAGCAGGGAAGCCTAAACATTTCCTAGAAGCATTTTCCATCGGAAAAGCCGACGCTGCTTTAGCTGCCTCAATATTCCACTACAACAAGTACACAATACAGTTCATTAAGAGGTTTTTAAGAGACGGGGGTGTTGAAGTTCGACTTTGAACACCAAAAAATTGAAATTCAGCAACTGGCCTTCCAGAAAGGCGATGGCTTAATCCCAGTAGTTGTGCAGGACATAAACACTAAAGAAGTTTTAATGCTTGCCTATACAAACCTCGAAGCCCTAAAAAAGACCATGGAAACGGGACATGCACATTACTGGAGCAGATCTAGAAACAAACTTTGGATGAAGGGTGAAACTTCTGGAAACGTTCAGAAAGTAAAAGAAATCTTTGTGGACTGCGACCATGACACATTGCTTTTTTTGGTGGAACAGAAGGGAAACGCTTGCCACACTGGACAAAGGACATGTTTTCATAATCATTTAGGAAGAGAAGGTTGATGCTATTTTGCGTCTCGGATTATTTCGTTTCTAATTCTTTGACATTTTTCTGTCGCTTCCTTTACAGCCTTCATTAAGACTGTCTAATTTGACTTCATTCCAGCTCATAGATGGCTTCAATGTTGTTCCGCCCGGTATCGTCACCAAATCCTTTATCTTGGCAAGGTGTTCTTGCGTTTACAGGATCAGCTTTGAATTGGCTTCTTTCATAACCGAAGCTCTAAAAAGTTTTAAAAAGAAAAAACAGACACTTCAACCGCTTCCGGAATACGTTTTCCTAAAAATTGAAGGTATGGCTTTACATTATACTTCTTTTAACTGTTTTCTTCTGCCGTTAAAAACTGTAATATGCCTATAGCCCACTTCTTTTATTAGATCTAAAGCCTTATCAAAATCCATCCCCACGCATTCAGGTGTATGGGCATCTGACCCAAGGGCTATCTGGGCTCCTTCCTCATAGCATATTTTTAAAAATCGCTTGTTAGGGTATATTTCCCTACAAGGATGCCGCAGCCCGCTTGTATTAACTTCGATACACACGTCGTTCTCCTTAAAAACTTTCGCCGTCACCACATATAGATCGGTGATGTCGGTTTTCGGTTTATACCCAAACTTCTTTATTAAATCCGGGTGCCCTATAACATCAAATATTTTTGATTTTGCGCAGGCTTGAACAATTGTAAAATACTTCTCGTATAGCTTTGCAGGGTCCCATTTCTGATACTCTGAAATGTGTTTGGGATGGTCAAACGGCCAGTCTTCTATAAAATGTATAGACCCTATGATATAATCAAAGGAAAGACCTTTTAATACATCCTTAATTTCGTTTTCAAGTTTGGGGATGAAGTCTACTTCAACGCCAACCTTAAGCCCAACAACACTTTCAATTTTCCTTTTAGCTTCGTTTATTTTTTCCACATAGTCTGATAATTTCTTGTAGACCGGCGGTTCATCAAATTTTCCCATGATTTTTTCAGGAATAAAATGATCTGATATTCCAATCTCTTCTAGTTTTTTTATTGACGCAATTTTTACATACTTTAGGATTTTTCCCCTAGCATCACCGGAAAAGAACGTATGAACGTGGTAATCTACAGACGCTATTGACCCCCCGCGTATTGATAAACGCAATTAAGAAATAAAACTGTCATTTTGGCTTTTAAATACTATAGGCTTTGCTTTACATGATTATTTTGAAGAGGTCCGCCTTTGTTATTATGCCAATTATCTTGCCTTTCCTCGTAACCAGAATTGCGGATAGAAGTGCAGTAGATTTGAAATCAGCGGTATTGGCGCGTTCTCGTCAATATGAGGTGGCGCTTCTTCCATAATTTCCTCTACAAGTCGTTGAGACACTTTTGATGGATCTTCGGCGGCTGTTATTTGGCTTAGTAATGTTTTTTCCGAAATACATCCAACACATTTTCCGTTATCAAATACAGGCAGCTGCGAGTAACCATGCTCTTTCATTAGGCTTATGGCTCTTGCAACTTTGTCATTTTTCTCCACACCCACAACAACCTCATTAAGGATTTCCTTGGCAGTGTAATTCTCCCTTTTTTCCATTCTCTCCAAAACGCTGAAAATAGCTTTCACCTTACTGTATGCAGGATCTATTTTCCCAGACTCTAATTTAGCAATGAACGATTGACTTACGCCAGCTAGCTTCGCCAGCTGCTTTTGAGTTAAACCTAACACTTTTCTTCTTTTTGCTATTTCATCTAAGGCTGGCAGCATGTTTTGTTTATGAACAAATGCCGCATATATTCTTTTCGGAATATTTTTTTCAAAAAGTATTTTATTTCGGAATAATAGTTCAGGGGGCGTGGAGGTGTAATAACCTCGATAAGAGAACTATCGCAGAAATTAACCAGAAAATCAAACGTGGAGACATCCAAGTTTTAACAGTTGAGGAAATGAAGAAGCTAATTGAAAGTAGCAGTGTCAAAAAAGCCTTTAATGAGGTGGACGTTGTCACAACGGCTACTTTTGGACCTATGTGCTCTTCAGGGGCCTTTCTAAACTTTGGGCATAGTGATCCTCCGATAAAAATGGAGAGAGTTTGGCTTAACGACGTTGAGGCTTACCATGGAAATGCCGCCGTAGACTGTTATATAGGCGCCACGAAAATGAGTGTAACACGAGGTTTTGAATATGGCGGTGGACATGTAATCGAGGATTTAGTTACCGGTAAGGAAATAGAGCTTAAGGCGGTAGCGTATGGAACAGACTGCTATCCAAGGAAGGTTTTGGAAACAAAGTTTACGATTCACGACTTGAATCAGGCGATACTTTGCAATCCAAGAAACTGTTATCAAAGGTATAATGCTGCAACAAACAGTACAGATAGGACGCTTTACACTTACATGGGGATCCTGCTTCCAAATTATGGTAATGTAAATTATGCTGGGTGCGGCGAACTAAACCCGCTGGTTAACGATCCAACATATAAAACAATAGGCGTAGGAACTAAAATTTTTCTCGGCGGCGGAGCTGGCTATGTGATCGGTGAGGGAACCCAGCATGACCCTAAAAATGGGTTTGGAGCAGTCATGGTTAAAGGCGACCTTAAAAAAATGAAATCGGAATATCTGCGAGGCGCAACCTTCCACAAATACGGTGTAACTCTTTACGTGGGTATAGGGGTTCCAATACCAATTCTTGACGAGGAAATAGTCGAAAATGTCGCGGTCACGGACGATGAAATTTTCGTGAAAATCGTAGATTATGGGGTTCCAAAGCGGCATAGGCCGGTAGTTCGAGAAGTTAGCTATGCAGAGTTGAAATCTGGGAAGGTTGAAATTAATGGTGGAAGCGTAAAAACGGCTTGCACTTCCAGCATTGAAATAGCCAGAAAAATAATGCTTGAACTTAAAAAGTGGATTAGCGAAGGCACGTTTTTCCTAACAGAGCCTGTTGAAAGGCTTCCATTAGATGTAGAATATAATCCCATGAAAATGAGGTGACAGCATATGCTCAAAAGGTGGATGGAGGACAAATGCGTTCACTGTTCCTTGTGCACTGTTCTTTGCCCCTTCGAGGTTTTCATAGAGGAAAATGGAAAAATTCGAGTAAACACTGCGAAATGCGTGGACTGTGAAGAGTGTCTGCCGAGCATAGGCTGTCCAAGGAGGGCAATAAGCTGATGAAAAGCTTGGCCTAAAACTTTGATTAAAAAGAAGTTTAGCATTAACGAAACCGTCTGTACGCTAATAGCCGACAAACATGAAGCTGTCAAAGTTGCTGAAGAAACAATAGCCCACCATCGCCAACAATTAGAATCCTATATCAAAAAGCGTGTGGAATTTTTGCGCTCTTTAAAGCCTTTGAAAATTGTTGACGGACCAAAAATTGTCCGGCTAATGGCTTCAGCCTCAGCGAGAGCTGGTGTTGGACCAATGGCTTCTGTTGCAGGAGCCTTAGCCGACCTGGCTGTTGAAGCTATGATTGCCTCTGGAGCGAAAATAGCGGTGGTTGAAAACGGTGGAGAAATAGCAGCAATATCTAAAACTCCAGTAGATGTTGCTCTTCTAGCTGGAGATTCTCCATTATCTGGAAGACTTGGATTTAGGGTTGAAAAATTTCCGGTTGGTATAGCTACAAGTTCCGGTGTGTATGGGAATGCTTTAAGCTTCGGAGAGGCTGAAGCCGTAACCGTTTTTGCCAGAAATGCATGTTTGGCGGATGCGGCTGCCACGGCAGTTTGCAACGTTGTACGGGGAAACAACCCTGACCAAGCTATAATAAGAGGAGTGGAGAAGGCTTTGTCCATTGAAGGTGTGGAAGGCACCCTCATAATCTACAAAGGGAAAGTCGCATTAGCCGGGGATGTTCCTAAACTCATCAGCCTTTGGAAGGAGAGTGAAGCTTCTCGATAACAGGAATAGCAACAAAAGGGTTGTATTTAAGTTAGGTGGAAAATCCATATCAGATGGCGAAAAAGCGAAAAAGTTAGCTGAAAAAGTGCTTTTAGAGCTGAAAACTGGCAAACAGATAGCTGTTGTTGTTTCCGCCGCTGGAGATACAACGGATATGTTAATTAGATACTGTGAGAAGGCTTGCGGCGAGAAAGTTTCCAAGAAAGACTTGGATGAGATACTTGCCATGGGAGAAAGAACAAGCGCAAGACTCTTCGCGGCAACTTTGAAAGCTCAAGGAGCAAACACAAAATTTTTAGACCCATCAGACATTGACTGGCCAATAATAACAGACGATAACTTCGGCGACGCCAACCCGTTAGAGAGCGAATGCCTCCCAAAAATTCGCAGCAAGCTGGAACAACTTTTTAACGAGAATGTTATACCTTTGATGCCAGGCTTTATCGGTAAAACTTTACGGGGAGAAGTCACCACGCTGGGTAGGGGTGGAAGCGACACAACAGCTTTCCTTGTCGCTAAAGCCATAGGCGCTGGCGAGGTCATAATTGTTACGGATGTTGCGGGAATATTATATGCCGATCCAAAAATCGTTCCAAATCCAAAAATTATTGAAAGGATAGACGCGGAAAAGCTTGCGAATCTATGCGATGTAGGCGCCAAATTTATCCACAAAAAATCATTAAAGTTTTTAGATGGCTCCTTTAGGGTCAAGGTCACAAGCTACAAGAGCAATAAACTGAATGAGGGGACAATTATTCAAGGTTTCATCCACGGTAATGACGTTTCCAGAGAGAATATGGCAATGGCATGCATAACCATGGTAGCTGAAAAATCTTCAGAAATCTGGAATATCCTTTCCAAGGCTCTTGAGATTATTAAAAGGAACAATGTTGCAGTTTTAGCTCTCACAGCGGACCCATATTCACTAAAGTTGTATGTTCAAGATGCTAAGGCTGAAAAAGCCGCTAAGATTTTGCATTCAAAATTAGTGTCCGATATACGGGGCGACTTTTTAGCGTTGGCTATAAAAAGGGGAATAAATAAAGCCCTTGAGTGACAGCGTACACTCCATTAGAGAATATTCCTCAGCCTTTTGCAAGCCTCTTTTATTTTTTCCTCTTTGCATGTTGCCGAAAAACGAATGTATCCCTCGCCCTGACTGCCGAACCCTACACCTGGTGCGGCAACGACGCCAACCTCCAATATTTTCTTGACGAAGTCCACAGAGCTTGCACCACACTTGGCCCAGACATAAAATGTGGCTTTTGGCATTTGACACTTCAGTCCCAGGGAGTTTAATTCCTCTACAAGGATTTTCATACGCCTGTGATATGTTTGGCAAGCTTCCCTCACAAACCTCGGCGGGTTTTCCTCGGTGTACATTCTCAAAGCTTTTACGGCCGCCAACTGTATGTATTTTGGTGGACCCGAATCTAATTGCGACTTAACTTTTCTGAGCCCGGCAATCAATCTTTCGTTTCCCACAGCGAAGCCTATTCTGCTTCCGGTCATGTTGAATGTTTTTGAACATGAATGGAATTCAATTGCGACTTTTCGTGCTTCGTCTATTTGCAAAACGCTTGGGGCTTTGTAGTTGCCAAAGGCTATTTCAGAATAGGCGTTATCATAGCATAAAATTATCTTGTTTTCAACGGCGAAATCCACAAGCTCTTTAAGCTTTTTAAGGGTTAACACGGCGCCTGTAGGATTGTTGGGATAGTTAACAAACATCATTTTAGCGCCTTCAATGTTCATGCCTTCAAAGTTTGGAAGAAAATCGTTTTCCTCGCGTAGAGGGAAGTGGACTGGCACGCCGCCGCTCAAGATGGTGGCTCCGTTAGCGTACACTGGGTAGGCTGGGTCTGGCAGCAATACGCGGTCGCCTTCATTGAGGAAAGCTTTTGCAATGTTGCATAATCCCTCCTTCGATCCGAGTAATGTGGCGACCTCTCGATTTGGATCCAAATCCACATTAAACCTTCTCTTATACCAGTCGGAGACAGCCAACCGGAATTCACATTCTCCCTCACTAGACGAATAGCCATGGTTTTCAGGTTTAACTACTTCCTCTTTTAAGGCGTCCATTACCGCCTTCGGCGGCGGGAGATCTGGGTCTCCTATGCTGAGAGATATTAGCTCCACACCTTCCAGCCTTTTTTGTCTAACTATTCTCTCCAATTCGGCGAACAAGTAAGGTGGAAGAGCTTTGACCTTATTGGAGAAATCAAAATCCAAGCGCATATCATCCTCAGAGATTTATGACGCCCTCGAAAACTTTTTCAGCTGGGCCTTCCATGAAAACAACGCCGCCGCGATACTCGACAGTTAGCTCGCCTCCTAGAAGCCTAACAATGACTGTATCGTCTACTTTTCCAAGAACTTTTGCGGCTACAACGCTTGCACATGCGCCGGTTCCGCAAGCTAGGGTTTCGCCTACACTCCTCTCCCAAACTCTAACTTTCAGTTTATCTTTTGAGACTATTTGAACAAACTCGACGTTGGTTCTTTTCGGAAAAAGTTCGTGTCTTTCCAATAATGGTCCAAGGTCCCTAACCGGATAATCTTCAACATCCTCAACGAAAATAACACAGTGGGGGTTTCCCACAGAAAGAGCCGTCGCTTCCACGGTTTTTCCCCCAACACGGATAGGCCTATTTATGAAGGCCCCACCGTCCCATTTTACGGGGATTTTTTCAGCTTTAAAGCTTGGAGAACCTATGTTAACCCGCGCGGACTTAACAAATCCATCTTCTATTTTAAGATCTAGGGCTTTGACACCGGCTAATGTTTCCACGAGGATTGATTGTTTCCGTACTAAACCATTCTCAAAACAGTATTTTGCAAGGCATCGGATGCCGTTTCCACACATTTCAGCCTCCGAGCCGTCTGGGTTAAAGATTCTCATTTTCACGTCAGCCCTTTGGGAAGGGTAGATAAGCGATAGGCCGTCTGCACCTATTCCAAACCTTCTCTCGCACAATTTTGCCGCCAGCCTTGGAAGCTCTTCTTCGTTTAAAGCCCTGTTCCGATTGTCGACCACTATGTAGTCGTTTCCGAGACTATGCGTTTTCCAAAAACTTACTCTAACCACTCTGCAACCCTCTGCTTTCTAACTAAATCCTCAAAAGTTTCAGCTTCCCGTATTAAGGCATATCTACCACTTTTAACAAGCACTTCAGCTGGCCTAAGCCTGGAATTGTATTGTGAACTCA
The DNA here is from genome assembly GCA_938023865.1 of uncultured archaeon. GTDB lineage: Archaea > Thermoproteota > Bathyarchaeia > Bathyarchaeales > Bathycorpusculaceae > JAGTQI01. The sequence continues at coordinate 8,977 of CALJDG010000073.1, forward strand.
TGGAAAAACCGTAGGCGCCCGCGTTTAAAACCACCAGCAAGTCACCCTCAAAGATTTTTGGTAACAGTCGGTTCTCGGCGAGAACGTCCCCAGACTCGCAGATTGGGCCGACGACGTCGTAAACCTCCGTCGGCTTTTCGTTTAGTTTGTTCGCAACAACGACTTGATGATACGCTCCATACATGGCAGGCCTTATAAGCGTGTTGAACCCTGCATCCACCCCAACAAACTTTTTGTGGAAAACCTGTTTTATTGCCTTAATTCTTGTTAGAAGGATGCCTGCTTCGGCAACTATGAACCGACCAGGTTCAATCCAAAGCTCAGGTTTCCCTAATGAATACTCGTCTAGTTTTCTTTTGAACAGCTCAACCAGCTTGCCGGAAAAAGCTTCTAGGTCGAGTTCCTTCTCTCCTGGTTTGTAAGGAACTCCCATTCCCCCTCCAAAGTTAATGAAATCGAAGCTTATCCCAAGCTTGGTGTTGATTTTTGAAGCTATTTTGAGAAGACGTTCTCCAGGTTTAAGATATGGAGTCACATCCATAATTCCAGAGCCTATATGCATGTGAATGCCGAACCTTTTCACGCCAGCAGCCTTTACAATCTCGTAGGCTTTGAGGGCTGAGGCTTCATCCATCCCAAACTTGGCGTGTTTGCTGGCTGTAACAACATATTTATGGTATCCTGCGCCATGTTCTGGGTTAATCCTAAAGGACAAGGTTTCCGGGACACCCAATCTAATAAGCCTATTAAGCTGGGACATAGAGTCAAGGTTGACCATAACGCCCCTGCTTAAAACATATTTTAGCTCTTCATCTCCAACATTTATCCCAGTGTACAGAATTTCTTCGGAGCTAAAGCCTGCCATGGAGGCTAGGTAGACTTCGCCTGCGCTTGCAGTGTCCACGTATGCGCCTTCGCTGTGAAGAATTTTTAACACTGAAATATTGGTGTTAGCCTTCGCGGAGTAAAGGATTCTGAACTTGCCGTACCTTTTTGAAAACGCCGCGTGCATTTTTCTGTAGTTTTCCCGTATCTTGTTTTCACTAATCACGTAAAGGGGTGTTCCGAAAATCTCCGCCAATTTGACGGTTGAAACACCATCTATAAAGAGTTCGCCGCCAAAATTTTCCAGAGGGCTTTTCAAAACTTCCATTTAGAATTCTCCTCTACCCTTTAAGGGTTTTGATGGCTTTAAGGGCGTTTTCCAAGTCTTTTTCTTCCAAAAAAATGGCAATTGTGGCTTTGCTTGTGGAAATCTCAACAATGTTTATTCCTTTCTCGGCTAGAGCGTTGGATATTTTGGCAACCCATCCCGGAGACTCGATGAATTCTGGGCTTAAAACTTCTACGGCGCCAATGTTCTTCTTTAGGCTTGCGCCTTTAAATTCCCCGATTTGGCACAGTTGCGAGATCAAGGCTTTTTTATCCTTTACTTCCGCAAACACCGTTATAGAGTTTCTGCCAGTGCTTATGCCAACAATTTTTTCGCCAGCAAAAGTCATCATTGCCTTTCCAAGGCTTGCAGCGTTGAGTTCTCCAACGATGGTTACGGCACATAAGCCTCTATATTTTCTAACATCGAAGGGATTAGAGAAAGCATCTACAATTTCAGTTCCCGCCGAAGACAGACCATTGTTAAAACTGGCAACTCTTAACTTCTGGTGGGGAAGCTTGTATTTTAGGGCTTTTGGATGAACTATTTTTGCTCCGCCTTGAGCTAGCGAAAACATTTCTTCGACGCTCACCTCCCGCAACGGTTTAGCGTTGGGAACAAGCGTCGGATCGGCAGACAAAACACCTTCGGTATTCTTTACAAGGATTACTTCGTCGGCGTTTAAACAGTTACCAAGCAAGGTTGCAGTTATGTCGCTTCCACCCCTACCTAAGAGCGTCACACGCCCCTTCCTATCCTTGCCCACAAAACCGCATACAACCGGAACACAGTTTCCCAGAAGCGGCTCAATATGCATTTTAACTTTCTTTCTAGTTTCTTTGAGGCCCGGCTCAGCCTCTAAAAAGTTTGAGTCAGTTATTATCGGCCAATTGGGGTTCTGCGGATCAAAATATACAGAGTTTAAGCCAACCATCTTAAGGACTGAGCTGAATATTCTAACGCTGATTCTTTCGCCCATTGACACAATATCGGCATATTCCGTGTCGCTGATTCTTTTAATGCATTCAACGAGGTTGATTAAGTTGTCAGTTGTTTTCTTCATGGCGGAAACGACAACGACAACTTCTTCAAAGCCCGCCGCCTTAACCATCTCAGCCGCTTGCTTGAAAGATTCTCCGGAGCGTAGTTCCGCCCCGCCAAACTTTACAATAACCCTTTTTCCAGCCAAGATAGCTCCAACCTCAGTTTGAAGTCTCAGCTTTCAAAGTCGCCTAACACATCTTCCATCGAGTACACTCCGGGCTTTTCTCGTCCCATCACCCATTCTGAGGCGCGAAGCGCACCCAACGCAAACGAGCTTCTGGAAAAAGAGACATGATGTATAGAAATCATATCGTAGGGTCCAGCGACTATTACCTCATGAATTCCAGGTATTCCTCCTGCTCTCACCGACAAAACTTCAAGTTCATCGCGTGTTCGCAGAGCTAACTTTTCCCGTTCCTGCACTATTTTGCTGTATCCTTTTACAGCGGAAACAATCTTCGCCATTGATAGGGCGGTTCCGCTTGGCGCATCTCTTTTCCTGGAGTGGTGAGCCTCTACAATGCTGATTTCATATTCCTCCGGTAGACTGCCCAGTTTACGAAGCACCTTAAACATAAAATTCACACCTAAGGAAAAGTTGGATGCAAAAACGGCCGGAACCCTCGATGAAACAAAGGTTTTAAGGCTGTTCAGCTGGTCTTCGGTGAAACCCGTTGTACCCATGACTATTTTCTTACCCAAGTTTGCAGCTTTCGGAATGTTACTGAGTTCAGCCTCCGTCGTGGTAAAGCTCAAGTAGACATCGGCTTTCGCTGAAGCCTCCTTAAGCTGTGAGGGGCCATGAAGGGGTATATCTAAATCGCATATTTTCAACTCTTTCAGTGTTTTGCCAAGCCCCGGGTTGTTTGGGGACGCTATGGCTCCAACTATTTCAAAATTTCTGTTTATGGCTTCCGAGATAACTATTCGTCCCATTCTTCCGGTGGCGCCCGCAACACAAATTTTAATCATAGGTTAATCCTTTCCAGCATTTCTCATTGTAAAGCCTTTCAGACAAGTCTACGTCAAAGAAACTTTCAATTGGAGCCAAGATTTCGGGGCTTTTTTCGTAAACCTCTCTTGCCGCCTTCAAAACTACATCCAAGCCTCTCCGCGTAATCCTTCCAAGCGGCGGCCTCAAAGGACCAACTGGCATCCCGAGAATGTTCATCAAAGTTTTGTATGGCAATGGGTTTCTCGCCCTAACAACAACCTCACCAAAAACCGTCTGCTCAACGGTTTTCACAGTTACTACCTGGAATAGGGGGCTCAATTTCCGATGTATTTCAGCGGCCTCATCCACTTTTCTCTCCAACAATAGCTCTGTCATTTTTTGGATGGCAGCCGGAGCTATATTGGATGCGACGGAGATTACACCGGAAGCCCTAATCGCATCGTTCGTCATCATTTTGAACGTTTTGTCATCATCGCCTGACAGTATATCGAAATCTTCTCCGCAGAGTTTCCTTGTTAACTTCATGTTCTCGAAGTCTCCGGTAGCTTCCTTCACAGCCCTAACGTTTGAATACTCCTTATGGAGAATAGCCAAATCATGCGGCAACAGCTGAGTCCCAGTTCTACTTGGAATAACGTAGGGGACTATTTGGGCGTCTGGGAAACGCTCAGCAACTGGGGCAATGTATTCACGTCTGATTTCGAGGGAACTAGGCCCATTATAGTATGGGTCTACAAGCAGAAATGCTCTTACGCCAACATTGTAGGCTTTCTGGGAGTTTTCTAAGGCTTTGCGGGTGCAGTTGCATCCAGTTCCAGCAATCGTTAAAATTTTGCCAGAGCTAAACTCGTAAACCTTCTCAATGACGAGAAGCTGCTCTTTCGGGTCTAATGTTGGGCTTTCGCCACTAGTCCCAACAGCTAGAATGCCGCTGACTCCTTGGGATGTTTGAAACTCAACTAGACTTTTGAGTTCCTCAATGTCCACTTCTCCATTCCTAAGCATAGGGGTTACTAATGCAGTATAACAGCCTTTAAATATGCTTCCCATAGTGTTCCCTTTCCGGACTTGAAGCTTTATGGTATAAAATCGGTTAAGCTTATAAAAATTCCGGGAAAAATTTTAAATATTCAGTAAACTTTATTCAAAATTAATACGAAAAACGTACCAAGTGATGAAAATGGACGAAATTGATAAAAGGATAATTCAAATTCTCAAATGGAATGGAAGGGCCACTTACGGTGAGATTGGAAAAGCCGTCGGTTTATCGGAAGGCGCTGTCAGAAAACGAATTAAGGATCTTGTTAATTCTGGAGTCATCAAGAGGTTTACAGTGAAGCTTTCGCTTTCCGAAGAGGCCGAAGCCATAGCATTGGTTTCCGTTAAACCGACAATTCCTACATCTGAAATTTCGGCCAAATTGTTGAAGGTACCTGATGTTGACACGGTGCATGAAGTTACAGGCGAATACGACATTGCAGCTATAATATCAGCCATGGGCATAGCTGAGGTTAACGAATGCATTGAGAAAATCCGCAAAATAGACGGCATCATTAAAACAAACACTATGATCATTCTGAGAAGCTGGTGAGGACCGTTGGCAAATAGAAGGAATAGTAATAAAGCTAAATGTAAATTTAAGGAATTACCGATTGATTGAGGTGCCTTTCAAGTGGATTGGAAGGTGGCAATTCTAGGCGCAACAGGTGCAGTAGGGCAAAGGTTTGTTCAACTGCTTCATAACCATCCTTGGTTCAGGATTGAAGTGCTCGCTGCCTCTGAAAAGTCGGCTGGAAAGCTTTATGGCAAGGCCTGCGACTGGATACTTGAATGTGAAATGCCACGGGAAATAGCCGAAATGCCTGTGGTGAACGCTGACGTTAAGTCTGTCGAAAGGGCTGGAAATGTAGACTTCGTTTTTTCAGCGTTACCCTCAAGCGTCGCTGACCAAGTGGAAGAGGAGTTTGCCAAAACTTATCCTGTTTTCAGCAAGGCAAGCGCCCATAGGCTTGAAGAGGATGTGCCACTCCTAATCCCGGAGGTGAACCCAGAACATTTAGAGCTTGTGAAAATCCAGAAAGAAAGAAGAGGCTGGAACGGTTTTATATCCACCGACCCAAACTGTTCAACCATTCAATTGGCAATAACTTTGAAACCGCTAATGCAGTTTGGCCTGAAAAAAGTTATAGTTTCAACGATGCAAGCCCTCAGCGGAGCCGGATTTCCAGGCGTGCCATCTCTTAGCATAATTGAAAACGTTTTGCCATACATTGCCGGGGAGGAAGAAAAAATCGAGCAGGAAACCTTGAAGATTTTGGGCGAGCTGAACGGCGGCAAAATACGTTTGGCTAACATACAGATTAGCGCAAGCTGTAACCGCGTCAACGTTAAAGACGGCCACTTAGAATGCGTTTTTGTGGAACTTGAAAGGAAGCCTTCAATAGAAGAGGTGAAAGAGGCTTTCAAAAATTTTAAGGGTGAACCTCAAAAACTAAAGCTTCCGTCGGCTCCAGAAAATCCCATAGTGATTAGGGAGGAAGTGGACAGACCTCAACCAAGGCTTGACAGAAATGAGGGAAAAGGTATGAGCACGGTCGTCGGAAGAATAAGAGAAGACCCAGTTCTAACAATCAAATATCTATGCTTAGGCCACAACACAATTAGGGGGGCGGCAGGAGCAGGGCTCCTAAGCGCAGAACTAGCCGCGAAAAAAGGCTTCATATAAAATCACCAAGTCAAGAGCATACTCCGGTCCATTTGCGAACCAAGAGCGACGTGCACGAGAGAGATATTCGATGGTAAATTTGTGCTTGTTCTTCCGCCAACAAATATAAAAATTGGCTTGAATCAGGCTTTTCTATGCTTAGCTTAAGCGTACAATTGTTTATAACATGCTACAGTTTTCCTTTATTTTTGCTTACTGGTGTTTTGCGTGTTTAAGGTCGCTAAAACCGTTGAAGAGGCTGGACAGCTTATAGAGGCTGGCTTTGAATACGGCAGCCGGAATGCGAACCAAAATGTTCTGTTATTTGCAGCTAATAGAAAGCACGTTTTCGCGTTTGAGTTAAACGGAAAAGTTATTTGGAACAGGTACTTAAGGTGTTAAGTTTGCCTCTCCTCAGCCTACATCCAAAAGAAACAACAGAGGAGCTCTTTGAAAAAGAAAATGAAATTGAAGAGCTTGTCCGCCTTATTAGAGCTAGGAGATGGGGGTTGCCGTTCTTGGGCTAAGATTGGTGGGAAAACAAGCCTGGTTAAGGCAGCAAACAGAAAACTATAGTTTCTGATGCATAGAAAGAATAATTTAAAAAGTGTAAGCTGAGGGATGAGTGGCTTGGAAGAGTATGATGTCGTTGTTGTAGGCGGTGGAGTGGCTGGTTCTGTTGCTGCGAGGTTTGCTGCAAAAAGCGGGTTTAAGACATTGTTGGCTGAAAAGTTTAAGACTCCTAGGAACAAGCCTTGTTCTGGAATCCAGTTTCCATATTTTGAGAAGCTTATTGGCGAGAAAATACCAAGAGAGAAGCTTTGCGGAAACGAGCTTTTTAAAGTGGAGATGATAACTCCAACGGATAAGGTTTTAAAGGGCGGAATGAAAATGCTAAACTTTTGGAGATCCACTTTCGACAGTTGGCTTAACTCACTTGCGGAGGATGCTGGCGCAGATTTTCGCGATAATACTTCACTAACCGATTTCGTAGAAGATAAAAGCGAAGACAAAATAACTGTTAAAGTCTCTGTGGAAGGTGAGCATAGGGAGGTTAAGGCTCGCTATCTTATTGGCGCTGACGGAATGCTTTCACGGGTTAGAAGAAAAATGCGGCCACAAGACTTTAATAGAAAAGCCTCAGGGGCAACAATAAACTATTACTTCGTCGGAAAGGCAAACCTTGACCCAAACACGCTTTACATGTTCTATAAACGAGAGTTCTGTCCCCTAATGTTTGCATGGGTTTATTTGAAGGATGACAAGTGGGTGATTGGCACCGGTGCCAACGAAAACCCGTTAGAATATGCGGACGGATTCTTCAACTATGTTAAGGAAAAGTATGAGCTTCGCGGTGAAATTGTCAAAAAAGAAGGATTCTCCTCAACAATGAAAAGCACAGTATTCCTTGGAGAAGGGCAAATATTGCTAGTTGGAGATGCCGCGGGCCTAGTTGATTTATATCGAGGTGTTGGAATGGATAATGCCGCTCTCAGCGGACGCTTGGCAGTAAAAGCCATAACAAAGGCCGAAGAAGAAGGCTTAGAAGCTGCAAAAGCATACGAAAATCTAATGAAAAACGTTGTAAAGAAAATAGAGGCGAATGCGAAAAAACAGAGTAAAAGGCTCTCATCAAACAATGAACTCGAAAAAAGCCTATCGCCCCTAAACATGCTTAAAGGAGGACTGCGCATGCTAATAGCCAACCAAATAAACAAAATGCTGCCACCAGAAAAACTCATATTTCTCCCACCATGAATCAAACAAATACCGTTTCCATTGTCATCGTTAACAGAACTCTTAAAATTCATTTGCATCAAAAGTATGGTGCTGTTTTGGTCGTTATTTGAGTATTGCTTTCCTTTTATTGGATAGGGAATCCGTTTTAAATGCAAAAATGATGATAAGAGCGAGAATGATGATTGTAAGAAAATAGTATGGGAAGATGGAACTGGCAATATTTGCTTCAACAAATAGTATTGTGTTTGCTGCGTTTGTGGATGCATGGTATAGCGATGCGGTTAAAAGGCTTCCTTCCGTGGAGTTATACAGCCATGTATAAGAGATCGAGTAAAAAAGCGTGAAAATGACGAACCAGAGGAAATTATGATAGTTATCCGCCATGACGCTATCTTTTACTGCAAAATGTGGCCAGTGCCACAATGCCCAAAATGCTCCAACGATTAGGCTTGAAATAAGAGCGTTGTGTTTCTTTTGCAGTGTAGGTAAAGCGTAGCCTCTCCATCCAATTTCCTCCCACATGTTCATCAAGAAACTCGCAGTTAGAATCGGCGGAAACTCAGCCAGCTTTGTCAAGTTCAGATTATATGTTCCTCCAGCTATAAACCACAACAAAACTGCACAGACTGCAAGAGCCAAAGGGACAAAAACAGCTACTAAAAACCATAATTTTGAAAAGCCCTTACGACCAAACTGATCAAACAAATATCCCGCTGCTCCTCTTCTAAATTCAAGTTTGGCTGCTATAAGCGCGGCAATCGTGGGAGATACACCACCAACAATCACAAAAACAAAAAACAGATCAGATGGAAACATGCCATACGAAGCCAAAACCCACGGGGCATAGGCTAAACCGCCAATTAACAGAACCAAGCTGAAATAGTAAACAATAAACCTATTCAAAATTATCACGACCATCCTTTCAGTTTTGATTCAGCTCTTATCTCGAACCATTCTTTTCCCCCAAATACCGCTAAGATGATTAGGGCAACGGCAATTATTGAGAAAAAGTAGTAGGCTGGGCCATTTCTTGTTTCAAAGACTGGGAACACAACGTAAGTTGAGAGGTTAAGCATTGTATGAAATATTAAAGTGGCAAAGATGCTTCCTTTGGTGTTGTTGTAAAGCCAAGTGAATATGATGGACACGAACACAAACAGGATAACAGTGCTCATGAACATCGCCAATCCAACTTCATATTGGGGCCCAAGCCAATACATGAAGTTTAAGGGTAAATGCCAAACAGCCCAAATCACGCCCAAAACCACGCTGGAAACGAAAGCCGAGTGCCGTGCTTGTAAACGTGGGAGCGCATAACCCCTCCATCCGAACTCCTCTTGAAAAGGGCCTCCGAGGAAGAATATGTAGACAAAATTCCAAAGAATCAGCCATGGCTGAGACAGCGTAACCAGTTTAGAAATAGACTCCCCGGTTAACGACGCCCCCAAAATGGAAAACCCTGCAATAATGGGCCATAACAAAAAAGCAGGAACATACCAGACTTTATCTATCCTTGGATCCAATCCTTTTATTAGCAACTTCTTAACTCCCCCGTAATCCTTTTGAAGATAGTAAGTAGAAAAGCTGCAGCAAATGGACCGAATGGAGCTACATAAAGGTTAAAACCCAGTATCTGCAGTGTCCAGAAAAACCACGACCATGCAAAGGCGACCAGGAAGAATAACGCCAAACTCCTATTCTCAGACATGTCAGTCATGTTAACACAATCCTTTCACTCTTCCATCAATAATATACGAATTAATATTTTTTGGCTGTATCGAGTGATATTGCATGCTGGATTATCACAACGAAAAATAATGCTCACATCCTCGACAAAGTCATTGAGTAATTAGCCTAAACATAATTTAAGCTACTTTTATTAGTCGCTGCAAAGCGTAAAACATGTTAAAGCATGTTCTTTTAGACATAACTAACGGAACATTTGCGCGCTTTCTCTTTTTCTGAGTATCACCATGTTGATGCTGGTTAAGGTTTCTTCCCTCCGGCCCAGGAACTCAAATTTTCCGTTAAGTTTATGAAGGCTTTAAATTCATCATTAAGTCTTAATAATCGTCCGTGATCATTTACCTAAAGTGTCTTGGATTTCACCCTCTTACTTTTACGGTATTCGAAAACTTTAAAACCGGAGTAAAAGAATCTCCTACAAAGACTTCCTGAACCTTCTAGAGAAATAACTCTTAACGGCTCTATAGAAAACCTGTTCGTTGGAAGTTGCTAAGAGAAAATAACCTATAAACTATGAGGTTTTCAAGCAATTTTGGTTTTTAGGATTTTGCCTTTTTTCTATAACCAGTTTACTTCCATTGATTCTGACCGTTACGTTTTCGCCTGCTTGGAAGGGGAAATTTGTGTCTGCCGCGACGCTTTTTGGTATGTAAAGGAAAAATTTTTTGTATTTTCCCCCACGTTCTATGATTTTTCCTTTGCCTTCTCGTGTCATAGCGCGCGGGGACACACCGTCAACGTTATGTAATGTTTTTATTTTGTTTTTATTTTTAAGTTTTGCTGTTATTTTGTGGTTCTGACGTTAAATTCGCATTGAGGTTCTCCTTTGGCAATGCATTTTGTTTCTTGGACCGCGGTGGTTTTTTGGAAGATCTTGTGGAAAATTCCAGCTATGTAGCCTCTGTAGAATTGCTGTAAGGTTTACCATAGCCTTTTCCAATTTCGCATTCAAAACTGTGGTTTAGGCGAATTTTCGCCTGTTCTCTTCTAAAGTCTATTTTGACATTTTCAATTATTCCCCATCCTAAAACTCTTGTGTAGATTTTCACAAGGTCAATTAACAATTCAGTATTTTCGCGACCGGTGGCTTTTTCCAGGGGGGATATGGCGTTAAACCCGACGTTAAAGCCTTGATAATACAGTATGGCTTCCCCAGCAGAGCCGAACTCTTCCCTTAAACCTTTAAACAGGTTTCCGTAAACTGTTTTGTCAAAAATTACAGCCCTACTATGCCCGACAGTTAATGGAAAGAAGTAATTGTCATATAGAACTCCACTGCTGTTTGGATATATTATATGTGCGTGTTTAACGAATCCTTGCTTTTTAACAATCTCTAAAGCGTTTTCGGGGGAACATCCGAATCAGAAAAGTCGAGGAAGGCAATAGCCCTTGCAGAAGGAGCCGCTCCGTCCAAAGAAACCTGAATGAACCTTATAACCGCTCCAGCATTATCCGCAATCTCTGCCAACCTTCTAACAACACCCTTTTCAACATCCGTCTCCAAAGCAACATCATACATCCTTGAACTTCCTATCAAAAACAACCTTCCCAAATTTAGAGGGTTTAAATATCCTACAGTGGGCGCTGTTCCATGACGCCCCTCAGCACACGCTGATAGGCACACATGGAATACTCACCAATAGTGCTAACCCTTTATAGTCATATATTGTATAACCAAAACTTCAATTTAAATCTTACGAAACACTACTCAACAAAAACATACAAAGCCAAAGCTCCGTTAGTCGCTGCTAACAGAAACATGATAAATAAATCCTGAAAAATAATTTATGGGTATCGGTAGGTATTAAAGTGAGGTTGTGGTTAATTCATCCTAAATATCTTGATTGTAAAGGGCTGGTTGCTGTTTGGAGGGAAGGGCTTTTGGCAAAGAAGGTTCTGGAGGGAAAAACTAGGGGCTATACGAATCATCCACAACTGAAATTTTTAAAAGAGTACGAGAAGCCTGTTGATCTGATTAACGCTTATTTATTTCAGATTTATCTTGAAGCCAAGAGAAGAGGTTATTCGTTTGATTTTTCAAAGATAAAACCATTGAATTTGAGAGAAGTTGTAACTGTTACAAGAGGACAATTGGAAGACGAGTTTCGGTTATTGATGGAAAAGTTAAAGACAAGGGACAAAAGGAAGTTTGAAGAAATAAGGAACTTGGAACTTCATAGTGTAGAGCCAAACCCAATTTTCAGAGTAGCGGAAAAAAGAGGTTTTAAACTATAGTCTCTACAATGGGTAGAACCTTTAAAGTTCAATTCTTAAATACTGATAGTTTTTATTAAATAGTTAAACGCGACAAATAAATAAATTAATTGAGTGAATTATATGACTACAACTAATTCTAACCTCTTGAAATGGTTCAACATTGCGGCTTTCATTGTTATGGTTATTGTGAATGGGTTGGCTGGTAGCACAACAATTATTGGCGGTAAAAATACTGCTCAAATTTCTGATTCAAATCCCACTTTGATAACTCCAGCAGGCTACGTTTTCTCCATATGGGGGATCATTTACATACTGCTTGCAATCTTCGTTTTCTATCAGGCGTTATCAAACCAACAGACGAAAGAATTTAGGGCGAAAGTTGGCTATCTGTTTATAGCGAGCAGCATATTAAACATTGTTTGGCTTTTTCTATGGCAGTTTGAATATCTTGTCTTCTCAGTTGTTGTTATGTTTCTGCTTCTAGCCACTTTAATAGCGGTTTATCTCCGCCTAGAAGTTGGAAAGTCTGCAGTTTCACTACGTGAAAAAATAGCTTTTCATGCGCCTTTCAGCGTCTATCTCGGATGGATCACTATTGCTTCCATAGTAAACGTTGCTGCCGCATTAGTTTCGCTTAACTGGGATGGTTTTGGAATAAGTCAGGAAACGTGGGCTTTGTTGATGGTTATCATCGCCCTAGTAATCACTTTGCTTGTAATAGCTACAAGAAAGGACGTAGCCTACGGGCTTGTAATCATCTGGGCTTTGTTAGGCATCGCTGCCAAGCAAAGCGGAAACCAAGACATCGTTATAGCCCCTGAGGTAAGCGCCATTATCATACTGATCGCGTTAGCGTTATCAATTCTAATTTCAAAAATGAAACGATGAAACAAATGCGGTGTCTGGTCTTTATGAATGATTATAAGGCAAAATCCATTCTTGAATTAGAGTTGAGTGGAATAGTTTTCATAGTTTTTGTTGGAAGTGCTTTACACTTCACTTTCGATTTGTCTGGTCGCAATCCTTTGGTTGGCGTTTTTTCAGCTGTTAACGAAAGTGTCTGGGAACATTTGAAGTTGAGTTTTTGGCCTGCACTGCTGTATGCGATTATCGAGTATAGATATTTAAAGAAAGCAGCTGGCAACTTTTTTACCGCCAAAGCTGTTGGCTTATATCTTATGCCACTGATTATTGTTTCTTCTTTCTACTTATACAGAATCTTTAGTGAAGAAAATTTAACATTGGACATTCTAATTTTCATTGCAGCGGTAACAATTGGACAATTGGCAAGTTATAAGCTAATGATATAGAAGAAAACGCTAAAAGTATATACCAAAATCTCTCTTGTAGCTATAATCACTTTGTCTGGTCTTTTTGTCATTTTCACTTTTTATCCACCGCGATTGCCATTGTTCCGAGATCCAATCAACAACGGATATGGAATTACCGGATAAGACATGCCGTCAAATGTGCTTAACACTGCTGTAGGATCCTAACCTTCATGGCAAATAACTTAATTTAACAGACACTGAAAGTGGCCACTAAGCATAAATCCTTTGCAAGTAGTATACAATCTATTTTGGGATGGTGAAATTGAATGGAGATTCCAGAATATGTCTCGGTAAAAGATGTTCAGAACGTTTGTAAAAAACTTGGAATTAGAGATTGGACTTCTGAAAAAGCCTAAAGTTTCCCTTGACGAGGCTGAGAAAATATTGGCCGCACTCGACACAGGTGGCTTGAAGATTTCTTCTGAGATTTTTCGGAAAGGGTTAGAAGTGGAGCTTGAACATGAAACGCGTTATCCAGAAGCCAACGTTACAAACAATCATCCAATTCTAACTGGGAAAATCGTATTAGCGCATCTTAAAGAGACTTTGGATTATTATCAACGGTTGGAAGTGGCGGAGATAGAAGGAGATCTTTTGAAAGCTGTTGTGAGCAAAAACGCCGATAAGGTTGCAGCTCTTTATACAAAACTACTGAAAGCAAAACATGAACTCGCAAAAACAGAATTAGAAATGCTATGTTTTCGTCTGGTCTGATGGGAACAAAGCAAGGCTAAACCTGGAAATTTTAAACAGCAACACTCAAGCTCATGGGCTTTTTACTACGGTTGGTAACTGTCTGTCTTCTACTGGTTTTCTGGACAGACAGTTCATGAAAGCTCATTTTTCTCTGCTAATCAAAAGCAGAGTTTGATTTCTATTCGAATCGATTGCTCAATAGATATTTCTCTATCCTTATACTCTAGCAACAAAACTAAGGCAAAGGTGAAATCAAAAGGAGCAAGATGTTCCTTTTAAAAGAAAGGAAGGTTTGCTTAAAAAGGTGAAAGTGGAGCCTGTTAAAGTTGAGCCTGTTAAAATGTTTCAGGATCTACTTCTTTGCTGAAGCTACGGCTTTTTTAACTGATTCTGTGGCTTGATCAACTGTTAATACTGGCACTACTTCAAAGTGAGCATAGGGTATCCATTTAAGCAGGCGGGTGAAAAGCTCCGCCTCATTTGCCGCTTCACTAATTGAGTATCCGTAATCTCCTCCAGCAGCCATTCCCCAGTCCTTAGTTACACCTGCATTCAAGTCTGCCTTAACCATTTCAAGCATTTGAAGCCAACCTTTAACCCTCTGTTCAACATCAACAGGTACTTTAGTTGGCTCCAGCCACCACTTTACATAGAATTTGGACATCTACAATTCACCTCCTATACCATTTTATACGCTCCAGTGTCTGAGCTGAAACTCCACCAACAAGCGAAGAAAGCATCCTCAAATGCCAGCTCCACAAGCCAGGCGAAGCTCACTAAAGCATTACAGAACCCTCCTAATAAGACTTATGTGCGCACGGTAGATGGACATAGCGTAAACTTATCGGAATATCATAGTATTAGCTAAGCTTTAAATTGCACCAACGTAATTCCTGACAGTCTTTGGGCTATAACCTCTATTCTGAAGCCAAGCCCAAATCTGTTAAGCGTTAGACGGTCTACATGCTTCCTTTGGATTCCCAACAAAAGCCTATCCTGCTCTATACTACCCAAAAAATCCTTTATAGAACCTTGGCGTGCAGCGAAAATTGCTACAGTTGCAATTTTAATGGAAAATTGCTGTGATTGCAATGCACGCTAAACAATGTTACCGTTAATGATGGAACTGCTTCAGAAAACAAGCTCACAATAAACAAGCAAAACAGAAAAAGGGATTTTAGAAGCCCTCTAAACGGAGCATAAAAACGAAAAAGAGGAGTTTTGCGGGAGAATTCGCCACCCCCGACTTTTTAGAAAATGTGTTTTGCAGAGTTTTATTTTCTCTATCCCCTCCCCTAGTTATTTTTGCAGTTGGCATCCAGCCACAAAATACGCTAGTCCATCTAGATTTTTGGTTACTGGATCAGGCAGTAGCAGATTTTCTCCTTCAGTTTTTTATGACTGCTTTTGTCCAGTTTCCGTATTTTATCCATAGTAGGGCTATTATTCCGCCTATGATGTTGCTTGTCGCTATAGCCAGCCAAACTCCCATAGAGCCCATGACGAGAATGAAGGCCATAATATAGCCTGTTGCTATTCTTATTCCCCAGAGCCTAATCATTCCTAGGCCTGTTGGAAACGTGGTGTGTCCGGAGCCTCTACCCACCGATAAGGCTACGGCGAAAAGTCCGAAGAATGGGAGCGTCGGTAGCATTGTTTGGAGGAAAATGTCCGTCTCATTTATTGTGTTGGGGTCGTCTGCGAAGATGTCCACTAGGTTTCTTCTTAATGGGTATAGTATGGCGGCGCTTATCATCATTAAGACGAATATTAGTAGGGCTGCTTTGTAGGCTACTTCCCTGGCTCTTTTAGGGTTGTCTGCGCCTAGGCTTTGCCCTATCATTATGGCTGGGGCTCCGCTTAAGCCCCAAAGAGCAGCGTCCACAATATCGATCATTACAAAGCCTATGGAAAACGCTGTTGCTGCTATAATGCCTAACATGTTGACGAGTCTAAGCTGCATGAGGAAGGCGAAGCCATTCGTTAATCCAAGTGTTAGAATTGGAAATCCTATACGCAAAACGAGGCGAGCCCAAGGGGCGTCTATTTCCTTAGCGGGTCTTATATGAAGCTCAGGATAATATCTTCTTAAAATATATGTTAAGGCTGTTATTGATATTATTTTCCCTATAACATCTGTAAGAGCGGCTCCAACAACTCCAAGCGTTGGAAAGGGTCCTAAACCTAAAACGAGGAAGGGGTCTAGGGCTATGTTTATGGCGACGGATATGGCGTTTACTATTGCTGGTCTTTTTGTGTCTCCCACGCTTTGGAGAATTGTTGTGTATGTTAGACTTATATAGTTAAGAAAAACGTCAAAGGCTATTACCCCAGAATACTTCATAACATCATCAAAAATTTCTGATGGAGTAGATACAATAACTGTAAAAATTGAGTCTCTAAGCACCAGAAGAAGAATGCTTAATGCTCCTCCAGATATTAGTGACAGCGTGAAGAAGCGGGAAGCTGATGTGCTGGCCTCTCGGTAAGCTTTGCTCCCCACATACTGTGAGATTATACTTAGGCTCGCCGTGTTGATGGCGTTTGCAAGGGCTTGAAAAAGCATAAGGATGGGCCACATCTGCCTCGGAACAGCCACGGCTTGTTCACTGTAGACGCTAAGCCAATAAGTGTCTGCAACGTTATAGGCTACAACCACAAGCTGGTTTACGAGAGGAGGAGTTCCTAACCAAAAAATTGTGCGAATAATAGGGCCGTCTATAATTTTATCTCTGTACCTGCTTATTCCACTTGGCTCCGATGGGCTTTCAGAATCTTTAGGCATGGGCTTCTTTACGTTGAAAACGAATTCTTAAAAGCTTTTCCAAAAACTTTTCAGAAATGCTCAAGAATTTTTGAAAGGACTGATCTGCGGAAATTTCTTCGCACACTTTCAATGGACTCACCGATGATTTCAATGTTTTCGAGCTGGCATGTTCCAAGCCCTTTTTTCTCAGCCAAAACAAGATGCTCAACTTCTGTTGGTGAAACGCCCATTATAGCAGCGCCTACAGCGTCAACAGCCACAGGGTCTGTGCCAGCTATTACTAAATCCATTTTTACAGGGTTTCCGCTTGTTTCGTGTCCTTCTCCCGCTACTATTCCATCGATGACCGTTAGGCTTGGTTTAAGTATCGAGGCCAAATCTACAATGTTCGCTTGGAGTCTACCATTATGCATGCTTCCTTTGGAGGCTAGAGCCCCCATCATGTTCTTTATTCCAAGCGTGACTTTGGCGAGCCTATGAAGTTTCAGTTTTGGAACACTTATTATTGCACTTTCTAGGGCTGTTTTCGCCACCTTAACCTTTCTGAGCGCTATAGGATTGGGCGGATAAACCTCAACGAAAACGTCCTTGTTAAGGTCAACAAGTTTCACTTTCCACTTCTCGCCTATTTTGTCTATTCCAGCAACTTTAAAAGCTTCAAAAGTGTCTGCCCAACCGCTTCCTTCACCAATAATAATGTCGTCTTTGCCGTGCTCCTTAAGGAATTTGACAATTCCTTCCACCACTCTGCCATCGGTTGTAACTCCAGTTGACGAATGCTGAGCCGTTATGTAGTTAGGCTTTATCAAAATGGGCTTCCTGGTGGAATGGACGTCATCTAAATCCGACTCTATCATTTTAAGCGCTCTAACCGTTGACTCTAGGGGTTCTGAACCTTTAATTATGGCGACTCGACTGTTTTTATCCATTTTCACACTTGAAATTCAAAAACAAACGCGGCAATTTAACACTTCCCATCTTTCAATGCAAAAAGAAGCAAGGGAAAAATTGAAATGTCAGCAGGACAGTGAAGGCCAAGCGCTTTCAAGAGTTAAAGAAAGACCTTATTTCTTTTCTTTCTCCTTCTTTAGCATGGTCACCTCCAAATTTTGATGGGAAAACCAGATGTTTATAGGCATTTTGACTACAATATTTTTAAATGGTGCCTTGCAGGATGCTTACCTATGCATGAGTGGGCTTTGGCGGAGGCAATAATTTCTTCTGTTTCACAGATAGCTGAAAAAGAGGGGTTAAAAGAAGTTAGGGAAGTTAAGATAAAAGTGGGCGAGCTTCAACAAGTTGAAGTGGAAATTTTAGAGTTTGCCCTGTCAGAGCTTAAGATGGGCAAGTTTAAAAACGTTAAATTCTCAATAGAAACTGTAGAAGCTGAGTTACAATGTAGGGTCTGTGGGCAGAAGTGGTTTTTCAGCAGAGAAAAAATCGATGAAGAATCAGCTGAAGCTATTCACTTCGTCCCTGAAACAGTTCACGCTTACATTAAATGTCCAAAATGTGGCAGCCCAGACTTTGAGGTTTTGCGTGGAAGAGGTGTATGGCTTGAAAGCATAAGGGGGGTTAAATAACATGTTAGACCCAAGGGAAAGCATTATCTGCAAAAGACTTGGGAGAGTTAAGTACATAATTGCTGTTTCAAGCGGGAAGGGCGGGGTCGGGAAAAGCCTTTTTGCATCCACCCTTGCCCTAATACTGGCGAGAAAGAAACTTAAAGTTGGGCTGTTTGACGTGGATTTCACTAGTCCGTCAACACATTTAATTTTAGGCGTTAAAAACACTAAATTAAAAGAGGAGAAGGGAATAATCCCAGCAAATGTTCTCGGTCTTAAATATGTTTCAATAGTTGCCTACTCAAAGGATAAGGCGCTACCCTTACGGGGTGCGGACTTTTCAAATGCTCTTATAGAGCTTTTCGCCGCAATTATATGGGGGGATTTGGACTTCTTAATTATAGATATGCCTCCAGGTATAAGTGACGCCACGTTAGAGGTGATTAGGCTTATTAAAGGCATAAGATTTCTTATAGTTACAACGCCTTCGCCGCTTGCTTTTGAAACTGTTAAAAAGCTTCTAGTGTTACTTACAGAGCTTAAAGTGCCAGTTATAGGCGTTGTTGAAAACATGAAAATTAAAGAAAATAATTTTATACTGCAAAGTGTTGCAGAAACGGGTTTTCGCTTCCTTGGAGAATTGCCATTCGATCCGAGAGTTGAGGATTCGCTTGGAGACGTAGACATGCTTTTGAAGACGGATTTTGCCGAAAAATTGGCTGAGATCGTTTCAAAAAGTTTCCTTTAATTGGGATATTTTCTTTGCTGTTCTGGGGTTTGCTATACTCGAAATTGTTTTTGAATGGTGAAACTTCCATGCGTGCAAACTTCCATCTTCGAATCTTATTCTGGACCTCTAATTGGGCTTTGACCATTCAGCTCTAGTCAGGATAACCCTTTTGTGTGTCTTCTCACATCTCTATTAGTATGCATTAAACTTTATTATATGAAAATGATATTGCAGAAAAGTATTAAAAATTTAAAATTACGAGGAGAAGACCTTGTCCCCTATCAAGGCTGTCATGTTTGACTTTATTGGCACGCTGGTGAACGTTAAGGGATATAGCCTAGAAGTCTCCAAAATGAAGCTTTACAAGTCTATAGTCGACGCCGGTTTCAATGTGGAGAAGCAAAATTTTTTAGAAGCGTACAGTCAAGCTCATGAAAAGTATCGTGTTATACGTTACGAGAAGCTTATTGAGGTTACGAATGCTGTATGGATTTCTGAAGCCTTGAACATTTTAGGGTTTGAAACAAGCCCGGAGGATAACCGCATAAAAGCGGCTGTCAACATTTTCTTTGAGGATTACTTGAGTTCTTTTAGGCTAAGGAAGTGTGCAAGGCAAACCTTAGAAATGTTGGCTTGTGATTGTAGGCTTGGGCTTGTTTCAAATTTTACATATGCTCCAGTGATATACGCTGGGCTTAGAAGGGTGGGAATTAGCAATTTTTTCGATGTTATTATTGTTTCGGATACTGTTGGTTGGCGAAAACCTCACAATAAAATCTTTGAAGAAGCGTTAAAAAGACTTCGGGTTGGGGCTGAGGAAACGCTTTATGTTGGGGACAGCCCAGAGGAGGATATTAAGGGTGCGAAACAATTGGGCATGAAGACAATCTTTGTTGCCTCCCAGTTTTTTCCTGTTGAAAGGCTTCTTGGAAGCGAACAGAAGCCAGACGCCATAGCCAAAAATATGTGTGAAGCGAAGAGGAATATTCAAGATTTAATTCGTTTATCGTCTGGTGGTAATTAACATGACTAGCACCTTCGATATTGCTGTGTTTGTCCTTCCGTTGATCGTGGGTATGGTTACTGGCTATTATTTGAGGGGTAAGCGACTTTTTAACGCCGATAAACTTGTATTCGGCGTTATATTGGTGCTAATTTTCTCTTTGGGCTTTTCAATAGGTTCAAACACTGAGCTTTTGGTGATGGTGCCAAATGTCGGGCTTAATGCTCTGGTGCTTATGTTTACGGCTTTGCTTTTTAGTATACTCTTTGTGAAGGCTGCGCGAAAACTGGTGAAAATATGATAAAATATGTTTTGCCAGTCCTCGCCATTGGAATTGTGGCTGGTTACTTGAATAATAGTTTTGGTGCTCCGTTGTTAAACATCGTTTTTTCGGAATACTTTTTTAACCTTTCACTAACGGTGTTGCTGTTTTTGATGGGCATGCTTTTTGCAGCGGATGAAAATGCGGTGGCAAAAATGAGGCAAGCCAAACTTAAAATACTGGTTTTTCCGCTGGCGGTGGCTTTAGGCAGCATAGTAGGAGGGCTTGTTGGCGGAATAATCCTCCGGTTGGATGTTTTCGCATCTATGGGAGTTTGCGCTGGCTACGGTTGGTATACGTTGGCTGGACCATTAGCCGGACAGCTTTTCGGACTGGAATGGGGCGCGCTAAGCTTCGCAGTAAACCTTCTTCGGGAACTAGTTACAATAGCTGGTGCGTCATTGGCGGCTAAACTGGACAGGTACGCGCCAATAGCAATGGGCGGCGCAACGGCAATGGACACAACGCTACCCATTATATTGCGCTACTGCGGCCAAGACACGCTTATAACGGCCTTCTCCAGCGGCTTCATTCTGACAGTCGCGGCGCCCTTTACCATAACCGCCATAGCGGCTATCGCCCGTTAAGGCTTGCTCCCAAACTTTTAGATGCTTATTCTCTAACACCAATATGTGCTCGGATCTTTATACAACTTAAGCATGAGATATGAGCCAATCCGAAGTTGATAATCAGGATTTGAACCCGCAACAGATGGAGATACCCCGCAAAACCATCTTTTTCTGTTTTGGGCTGTCCAAAGGTTGGCTTTGCCATCTCTGTTAGCAGCGACTAGCAGAACGCGCTGGTGTCATTTCGCTTCATATTTTGCTGAAACCTGAAAGGGTTATTTACATAAAAATGGGAATTTGTTATGGGTTGTTCATCCCATGCATGACCTTACAGAACTTGTGCATCAATTGTAGAAGTATGCTTGAATGTGAAGAAAGGAGAAAACATCTGGATTCATAGTTGGGATCATACAATCGATCTATCTTGTGAGATAGCTTTTGCCTGCCAGCAACGTGGAGCATACCCGTTTGTCACTCTCGTAGCGGAGAATTATTGGATGCGGGCACTTCTGGAAGCATCGAAAGAACTTTTAGAGACTCTTCCCACTCACCAGGCTGCCGCATTGCAGCATACTGATGCGTTCATTTTTATGCTTGGTCCACGACATCCTATCGAGTGGGATAAGATTCCAGCCGAAAAACAAGAACTTGCTAATGTGTGGTATTTTGACTCAAACAAGTATTTAGAGAGTTGGAGAAAAATCGCCCAAAAAGCCCTGTCCGAATGTTAAGAATTGAATATTGCCTAGTGACAGAGGAGAGAGCGCAAGCCCTCGGTTTAGAGCATACACAATGTAGAGAAGTCATGCTCGCAGGTTGTGTAGTCAACCAGCAAGAAATCGCTGACAAAACCAGGCAACTCGCCAATATAATCCAAGAAGGCCACGAGGTGAATATTCAAACTCCTTTTGGCACAAATATCAAGCTCAAATTGGTCGGACGCAAACCAATTCGAAGCGACAGCATAATTAGCAAGGAAGAAGCATCTCAGGGCATTGTAAAGTTTTTGCCTTCAGGCTGTGTGGATTCCACACCTCGAACTTTCTATTAACGATGCCTAATAGAAAATAGTCTTATGATTTTTGCGTCATTTTTGGTGAGCTTGTTTATTTTATGCTCCATAGATGGATTGCATTTTTATGAGGAAGATTTTTAAATCTTATAAATGAGGTGATATTATGTTTCGGGACGAAAATGTTAGGTATTTTGATGAGCCTGGTCCTCAAAATACTGAGGCTTTGATCGAGGCTGTCAAGAGGAGGCTGGAGGGTTCGGGGGATTGAGTATGTTGTTGTGGCTTCTGAGAGCGGGAATACCGCAGCGAAAGTTGCGGAGGCATTGAAGGAGTTTGAGGTTAAAGTTGTTTGTGTGACGGCTTATGCTGGGCTTAGGCTTGCATGGCCAGAGGGCGGTAAATGGCCTGGCATAACAGGCCAGATCAGGGAAAAGCTGGAAAGTTTGAAGGTTAAGATTGTTGAGGAGACTCAATACGTGTTTAAGGGGGTAACTTTTGATGCTCAATTTTTGAGCAGATGTATGGGTTATGGCTTTAAAACGGCGTTGGAGGTAGCCCTAATTGCAGCTGAGGCGGGCGCAGTTCCAATCGACGAGGAAGTTGTAGCAATAGCTGGAACCGGCTGGCTTGGAGGGGGAGCAGACTGCGCATTAATAGTTAAACCAGCCCCTATTCCTAAAAGCACAGACTTAGAAAAAGGCTTAGAAGTGAGAGAAATAATAGCTATCCCCAGAATAAAGTTTAACGAAAAACTAATCAACAAGATCAAGAAGGAAAAAGAAACAGTGTAATCTTAAGAGCGAATTTTAAAACTATTACAATAATAAATATGGTTCCATCGTCGACAAGTTTAAAGTTACATACAGCCAAAGATTATAACAACATCTTTCTGTTGGCGATGACTAAACGAATAAGGAGAGTTTCGGAATTTTGAACGTTGTAGACACTTTTATTAGAGCAGTTTATTCCGGTGTGTCGCCGGCACTTCTGATATGTTCTTTTCCATATTGATTACTTTTGGCTCGTTGAAGGGTGGTTTCCATGTTCCTTCATGTAGGGTATCCGTTATGATGAGGAGTGCGGCCGAATTTGTCCCTCTATACTTTGATACGCTGAATATTGCGGAGCACTCCATTTCGACGGCTAACACTCCTTCTTTTGAGTAGGTTAAGACCTTGTTCATCGTTTCTCTGAATGGCGCATCTGTTGTCCAGACGCCCCCTTTCTTGTATGGTATGCCTTTTTCGTTGAGGAGCGCTTCGATTTTCCTTAGAAGGTTGCCTGAAGGTTTAGCTTCAAAGTTCGGTGGCATATAATGATAGCTTACTCCTTCTTCTCTAATGGCAAATGTAGGAACAAGCACTTCGCCTATAGTGATTTCCGGGTTTATCGAGCCAGCCTCGCCGAAAATTAACAGCTGTTTAATTCCAGCTGCGATTATAGCCTCAGCCAAAGCGCTGCTGCAGGAGCGCCAAAGTAGGAGTGGAAAACCGCGAGCCCATTTTGCGTGGCGAAAAAGCGTTTGGCTCCAACGATACCCTCTTCCCTTTCTAGGGCAATTTTAAATATCGCAGTCTTCATCCACTCATAAACCCGCTTAATGAAAACTATTATGCTAAACTTTACAAACCCTAAATTCTTGGGAGCAAAATCTTCAGGTTTAACAATAGACTCTCCATCCGAAAACCATTCCATAATTCTTTCCTTCCACATTTTAATAAGATAACTAAAGGTCTATGAAACTAATGATTAATATTATATAGGCTTTGCCCATAAATAAAGGTTAGCTAAAAATTTATTGCGATAGTTATTATGAGTTCTGGTAAGAGAGACTATTGGCGAACGCGGCGCAAATGTCCAGATATATCACAAATGTTAAGTTTTCAATTAAAAAGGCGGCCAAACGCTCATGTATGTGCCTCAACTTGTGCATCATACTTTTCCTCTACAACTTTTATAGAAAGCAGAATAGTTCTGTTAGCTTTGATATTTTTGGGCATTGTTTGTCCTTGTGTGTGCCTTTTCTGTCGATAAGTAGGGCTTTTAAGCCAGCGTTGCAAGCGCCTAGGTAGTCTTCTTCATATTTATCGCCGACATGTAATATACAATCTAACGGAATGTTTGAAACCTTTGACGCAGTTTTGAATATTTCAGGGTGTGGCTTCTCATATCCAATATCGCCAGAGGCTATGATGGCGTCGAAATAGTCTAGGATTCCCGCTTTTCTCATATATGTCTTAAGGTTCTTTCCCGAAGAAACGTTGGAGATCGCTATTAACTTGAACCTGGCATTTCTAAGTTCGCTTAAAGTAGGCACAGCATCTTCATAAGCCCTAAACTCAGCTTCAGACAGCCAGCAATCACGCAGCTGCATTGCGATAAAATCCGGGTTTTGAATGGCAAGGTTTGACGCCATTCTTTGAAGTAAGCGAGCCCATGAATCTTCATTCCAAACTTCCCCAGTCTTCGCTTTTACACGGTTCCACCAGAGGCGCGCGCTATCTAAAGCCTTCTGAACTTCAGTCAATTCAAATTTGTATCCAAGTCTTTGCAAGACTCTGTGAAAAACAACATAATCCTCCTCAACCTCGTAATACAGTGTTCTTCCACAATCAAAAGAAACCGCCCTAATATTTTTACACGCACGCATATCCACGCACAACTAATATTTACACGAGTTAAA
>CALJDG010000074.1 GCA_938023865.1 uncultured archaeon
GTTTTTACTTCGGCCAATGTTTGCACCAGCTTTGGCTTGCCGGTGGGCGCTCCGCCTAAGGCTTCATGGCTCCATTGGCAGTTAGTATGTAAGGCATCTAGCGAATTTAAAATCTGCCTATCGACTTTCTGAAGTTGTTGAAACGTGTTTGATTTGTCGAAGCTTGTTTCACTGAAGCGGTATCCGCATTTTTTACATAGCCATCGTTGAATTGTTTCTCCGTTTATGAGGTAGCGCATTCCATCTTTGCAAACTTTCGTGGATTTGCATTGGGGACATTCCGGCTGCGGCTTGGTTGGAGGCGTAAAAAATATCTTAAGATTTTCGTTTTGTCCAGCGTTTTCCTGAGCCACAGCCAGTCCCCAATCTTTAGGGGGACATTTCTCGCCCCGTTTTCCTCCGTTTTTCAAGCCTTTTTCTCATTTCACCTATTGTCCTCAGAATCTCTGTTGTCTCCTCACTTTTAGTGGCTGATTTTATGTCTTCATCCGTTATTTCCGTTCTTCCAGCCCTTTCAGCCGAATATCCAGCGGAAAGCAGTATGGAAAAGCCGAGTCTTATGTCTCCAAATTCTGACGTTACCTTCGCCACCTTATCAAGCAGATTCTCTGGTAAAACATTTGGTTGGAAGGCGTGTCTCACATGGTCTCGCATGATTTCCCTTGTTTCTTCTTTTGTGTATGGGTTAAGCGAGATGATTTTGGGTTGGAGTGTGCTTAGTGCCCTTTCCGGAAATTGGGTGGCGTCTTCTATCTTGTTGCTTATAAGGATTAGTGTTGTTTTTGGCTGGCGGTTTAGGTAGTATATTAGGGGCTCCCTCTCCTTAGCCAGTAATGCGTCAACCTCGTCTATGGCGATTACAACAGACTTATCCATCAACAACCTTTCAAAAGCCTGTTTTAGGCGGAACATCTGCCAGCCAACATTTGGCGCATTTAGGCCTACGCCCTTAACTATCTCAAGCATCGTGTAGTAGGGGGTTCTTGTCCTTCCAGCGTTAACGTAAACCGTTAAAATTGGGAGGCCCTTCTCCCTCGCATGTTTTTCTACTTCCCCAATTAAAATATTGGACGCAAACAGTTTTGCCGGTTCCGGGCTTGCCGAAAACGAAGAAGTTTCTTGCATGGCCAGTCCTAAAGAGTTCGGATAGGAAAGAAGCCATATACCTCAAATCATTATCACGGCAGAGAGGCTTACCACTTGGGGGTAGCGAAAGCCGCTGAAGCCATCTCGCATCCCTGAAAATTCTGCTGGGCTTATCCTCAAACAACGGCATTCCCCTCACCATTTGAGAGATACGGAGACAGAGGGGGATCCCCCTACCCGTTTTCCAAACTTGCAAAGCCTTCCTCTCCCACGTTCCTCCACTCAGAGGAGCCAAATGCAAGGCGCATTTTATCGAAGCAGTTTTGACACCGCCTTAGAATGTTGTTGCTATCAGCCATTCGAATCTCATATTCAACGGCTAACTCTCCACACAATTCGCATTTTTCAGTCGGCGGGATTCTACGCCACAAAAATAGGCATTTTCCTCTCGGAACATCCGAAAATCCGAGACGTATTTGGCGGTTTTCCGCTGATAAGCCTGATTCAACCTCAAAGGGTGCCTCTGCAACTCGGCAGTTTGGGGTATACGCTTTTCGCTTATTTTCAGGGGTTAAAGAAGCTTGAAGCTCGATGCTTTCCTTGTTTCCAGCTTGTGCTCCAAATATTTCGCCGAAAGAATCTTGATTGTTTGGGTTTAAAATTTGGAAAACTATACCTTTCCGCTGCAGAGCTGCGGTGATGCCCTTTAGCCATTTTTCAAGGCTATCCTGCCAAAAGAGGCTGTATTGGCTCGGATTTTCCAATATTCCGAGAGGATTAGGCTCCTTTTGTAAGATTTCATAGGTGTATGGTTTTGTGTTAACGTTTTCCTTCACGTAGCCTGCTTTAGCAAGAGACTTGAGAGCTCTTGCAGCCGTGTCCGTAGATATGCCAAGTTTTTCGGCGACTTTATGTTTGTCTAACGCTTCATCGCACTCTTGGAGTAGGCTTAGAACTTCCTGTTGACGTTTCCCAAGCCTTGTCACAGTCTCCCTAATTGTTGTTTGTAGGGTGTTTAGGGCTGTGTGGAAATCTTCTGGTGAGGCTGCAACGTAGCTTTTTTCCTCAACCTTCAGTCTTAGGCGTTTCTTTTGGTTGATGAGGGCTAAAACCCTCACGAAGTTTAATATCTTTTCAACATGTGTGCGTAATGCCACCTTCTGCTCCTTTGTAACAGCCAAATCCAGAAGGCGCATGAGGCTGGACGGCGGAAATATTATCACTTCTGCTTGCCAATCGTTAAGCCTCAAAGCGTTTTTGAAATCCTCTTCGCTGAATATTATTGGGTTTCTCTTCTCTCCAATGAAGGCTTTAAGGCTTTGGGGCATTATGGCGTCTCGGAGCTTCTTCGCCAAAACCCGTTTGGTTAGAGTGAGACTGTGGTTCATTTCGTATTTGAAGACTCTGCGATATAGGTCTGGGTGTATGTCCAAATCGCTTTGGGTTGTTATGAAGTTGCGGGCTTTTGTTTTGGCTTTTCCAAGCTCCATCCTACCCGTTAACTCGTTCCGTATTGGATAGATTGTCTCTATGGATTCTCCTTCGCCGATGGCCCTTAAGCTTAGGCTTCCAGTTTCGCCCTTAACGCCTGCAGCCTCATAAATTATGAGGGTTCCAGAGAAATCCTCGCCGATATATTTTATGGCCTCAGGCGTTGAAGTTGTAAACTCGAAAATCCATTCTTCAGGGATCAACGGCTTAATAGCCCTCAAAGACTCGTTTTTGCCGCTTCCACTGAAGCCTGAAAGAATAGTGGGATATAGGATATTTTGTTTGCCCACTGCACAATGTCACAAAGTTCAATAGTAACGCGTTGTCCTCGCCGAGAAGCCTCCTCCCGCCATACTCCAAAACATAGTCTAAGAACTTTGGGTCTTCAAGAAGCCTTTCAGCCCTCTCCCTTTCTTCGGCTGTTAACTGTTTATTCTTAGGAGCAATTGGGCACTCTGCAATGATACAGTTCCGCTTTAAAACATCATCTTCGCATCCATAAACATAACAGCCCTTAACAGCGCTTTTAACAACGTTCTCCAACTCCTTTTCGTTTAGAGGCGGAGTGTTGAAGCGGTTCCACTCTTTAAGGCGTTTAAAGGCGTAGTTTGGGTTTAAACCTTTAAAGTTTATTAGGAAGCTTGCAATGCGGATGGCATACTCGTTCCGCTGACCCTCACACGTCCCTTTAAAAAGGGCACTTATACATGGCGGACTCTTACCTTTATACGGTTGGTTGGCTAAGTCTTCACGGTTAAACCAATGCTGCGCTTGGGAATGTGAATTTTCAACACTGACGGCGTTTAAAGCTTCATAGAAGAGATCCTCAACGTTTTGCACAACTGTTGGTGGATTGTCATTTAAACGCTTGTACCCAACTGAAGGAGCCATTACGCAGAGTTTGCCTTCTCCAATAAGCTCCAAAGCTGCCACATTATGGTATGCGCTAACAGTCTTCGGCTTCGTTTGACTATGGTATATCCAGTGTTGTCCGCCGCTCGGCGTCTCTTCAATCTGTGTTATAGGCATATGTTTTAGGGCTTGTCTGCCCTTCTCTCTTGCTTCTTCGCTAACATTTTTCACGTCAAAGTCTACAGTTGCAAAATACAACCCGTTGTTCAGCCTTGAACCGCAAATAAGCGCAAAGCCATCGGCTTCACTCCATGGCAAAGCCTCAAAGTCGCCTTCACTCTGCCTCTCCATCTGCCACTGGCTCCACCTATGCAGTGGCTTCTTCTCCCTAAGTAAAACAATGTTCAAGCCTTGAAGCCAATATTGACGCGCTGCTTCTTTAAGGCTTGGCTCCATTTTGCATGCTCCTTAACGCTTCAATTACTGCTTTTTCCTACCAACCGTTGAGCCGTTTTTAAACGTCCAGTAAAAGGATCGTTCCGTGTAAGTTTACCATCCTTAGAATCCCCTCAAATATCGGGGGTGAGCACCAGCGCGTCATCAACCTCAATTGCAACAGCCTCAACCTTGCCATGCTTCTTTTCAAGCAGTTGAACCCATGATTTAGGAAGAAAAACCGCTAAGCCTGTTCCAATTTTGCAGATTTTACGTTTAATCGGCATTTAAACACCGTTTTAACAAAACTTAAATCCATCAAGATAATGTATGTGAAGCCTAAATGGCAGTACTGCGTTTAATAAGGCGAAATGGCAGTACTGCCATTTGTTAAAGCGAAAGGCAGTATAAACATGGAACTGCAAATATGGAAGGGGAAGAAAGCAAAGTACAACAGGTTGGTTCTTGAAGCTCTCAGCTACGGAGGAAAAACCTCATGGGAAATAGCAAAATATATTGTGGAGCATGACCCAAACCACGCCCGTGGAAATTGGTACCATCAAGCCCAGAAAGTTAACTCTCGCCTTTTAAGGAGGGGTGGAATACTCGATGATCTTGCAGATAGCGAATTCATTAAAAGGGGAGAAGATAAGAAATATTCGCTTACAATACTGGGCTTGTCATATGTACTTTACCAGATCAACCACAGCTGCTGGAAACTTGACAAGGACAAGCTTTTCCTCATTTATTGGTCCTCCTTAGCTGGGACGATGGTTAAAGAATTTGAAGAGAACTTCGACCAATACTCTCCAATCGAGAAGTTAACTTCACAATGTTTAGCTGAAGTTTTTAAGGCTTACCCTGAAAAGCCTCCCATCTGGATTCAAACGTTTTGGGATGAAATGTCAAAATCAACTTGGAGGAGACTTATAGAATATTTAACCCTTGGAGAAGACCTCAACAAGCTTTCTCAAAGAGAGATAAACAGCTGGGTGCTTGAAGGCGTCTATGAAGCTTGTAAGAAAAGTTTTAGGTGGCCGCCAAGCCGCGAGTCTGAACAACTAATGAGCCTAATGTGTAACTCCTTCCAGAAACTCCCAGAAGAAGACAAGTTAATGGTTATCCAATCCTTCAAAACAATGCTTCATGAGATAATTTACCGCATAGCAAGGGAAAACCAATTTCTCAAGAAGGCATTCATAGAAAAAGTTAGGCAGGCAGAACCCCACCAAATAGTT
>CALJDG010000075.1 GCA_938023865.1 uncultured archaeon
GAGCAAGATCCTGGACTTCGAGCGAATGGCGGAGGAGAGCGGAGACATTGCCCTAAAGCTACTCCTTGAACATAAAGCAGGCTACACCAAAAACTGGACGGAGATCTTTATAGGTGCCAAAAGTTATTAGATTAACTATAATTTCTGTCTCTCCTCTTCGGGGGAATATTTGAGGGTGTCGGCATATTGATAATTGAGTCACTTATTTCAAGGGCATTACGACGAAGATTACTGGCAAATAAGCCTTAAATGGAGTAGTTTAAGCATTTTTGGCGCCATATCCTTTATTCCGCGGAGTCGCTTCGCTTTTACCCCTCAGCAGGCTTAGCCCAAGTATGCTGGAGAATGTAACCGCTATTCCTAGCAGTTTAATGGGGGATAACCCCTCTTTAAGTGTGAGTATTGAAAGAACCATTGAGATTAAAGGATAGGTTATTATTATCGCTGTTGCCCTTGAAAGATTGATGTTCTTAACACTATAATACCAGAAGCTGTTCCCAATAGCATAGCTCACACTAACACCAGCTATCATTATTCCATCGCCTATCGCTATGTCTCTAACATCTTTAAGAAGATTCAAACCCGAAAGTATCAAGATAGGGAATGGTGCCAAACCACCAATCAGAAGCCTAAACATAACCGTAACTATTGGATCAACGATTTGCATCAAATTCTTTGCGACGACATGACCGCACTGGAAGAAGAAAGGCGCTAATAGGAATAGTATGTCGCCGACGCTGATCTCTTTTAGTGAGCCTTCAGTTGTTATGAGGAAGACGCCTAAGAATGCTGAGAGCGATAGTAAGATCTGCCACCCGTTTATCCGCTCCTTTAGTAGTAAGCGGCTCAAAATCATGCTATAAATAACTTCTGTTTGTAGGAGGAATGTATTACTTATCAGTGATAAGCTTAGCCCATAATATATCATGCTTACCGGTATGGAAGTTCCTACAACACCTATCCATAAAATCTCCAAAAAATATTTTCTACCCTGAAAAAGCGCCTCAGTGATTTTACCTGAAATAGTGTTCGCTAAGAATAGGATTAAGCCGGATAATGTGAGAATTATGGAGGCGAGGAGAAACCTATTCGGAAGAGCAATAATTTTAACTAGATAAATGCTTAACCCAGTTAAGATGGTTGATATAACAACTGATAGTGTTCCAAGGCTCTCGGCGTTCAAAGGCTTCCCTCCATTCTTCTAAACCTCTTTAAGCGCATTGGCTCTTAGATGAGTAGCTAACTCTCTTTTAAATATTAGTATCCTGGCTAAAAATATTGAGATCAGAAGCCCTCTTTTTAACGGCACGCTCCGCCGCAATAGGAAGTGTAGGGAGACTTGAGGAAAGAGATTTATCTCTCTTCTCTACCAAATTTTTATCTTGGTGCATTAGGTCCATATGCGGGGGTGTCCGAGTGGTCAAAGGAGGCAGGCTTAGGACCTGCTGCCGTAGGGCTGCGTGGGTTCGAACCCCACCCCCCGCACCACCACATGAAAACATGAGGGGGGTTCATCCAAGAACCCCTTTAATATTTCGGTTTCCTGAATATTTTAACGCCGTCAACATCGCAGACATACTCAAAGCCAGCCTCCACTAGAGTGCATGCTTCCCCAACAGTCTTGGCGGTTTTGGAGACGTATTCTTTAGCATCCCTGAATAATGCTTCCTCGAGCTGCACGTAAACAAGCGTATTTTTAATGTTTTTATGGCCCAGCATTTGCATGATGTGGATGATATCTCTTGTCTTATGGTATTCCATTGTTGCCTTCCAGTGACGCAATGTATGAAATGTTATGCGCTTCAGCCTGGGGTTCTTCAGTTTACACGCAAGCCGATTACGCTGTCTCCTAAAGTGGTTAGCAAAGTGTTTTAGGTGTTCCTGCGGTTTGGAGAAGACCCTCTCGCCTTTATCCATCGGCAGGCTGCCAAGCATTTCAAGGAGTTTTTGGCTTATTGGAAGTATACGTGGTTTACTCCCCTTTTCAGGGCGGATCCTCACAGTTCTAGTCGCAGGGTCCACATCGCTCCATTTTAAATGCCAAGCTTCACCTGAACGCGCTCCTGTTTCCTTTAAGAGTCGAAGGAAAGTTGCTACTCTCTTGCTGCATCCAGCTATTAACTGATCAATTTCATCCTCGCCTGGAATAAACGGTAGGGTTTCCTGCCGTTTATATTTAGGTGGATCCCATCTGCCGCCGCACATTTTAAGGAAGCTGCTATAGGCTTCAACAGCGAGTTCCTTTCGCCCCTCGCTCCAACTTTGCTTTGAAATTGCCTCTTTAACTGACTCAGGATCGAAGAGGTTGGCTCCAATCTTAACTAGACGTTTTAAGAGTTTTATGCGTCCCTCAATAGTGGATTTAGCATAGCCCTGCTTCAGCAGCCAAATTCCATATTCCAATATTTTAGCAGTAAAACCTTTAGGTGCGGCTTCCTCTTTAACGCCATCATTTTGGTTCGCTGTGGCTCCCGCAGCCCGGCTTTCAGCATCCGCCTTCTCCTCCAGGGCGACCACGCCCCGGGCCGAGTTTTTCGCCTGGCCCTCCCAAGCGCATACTCGGCGATTAAATCTTAAGGCTGAGCCTCTTTTTAAATCCTTGCCTCCAGAATTTTCAAGGCGGCTCTCTGAGAACCTGTATCCGCATTTTCGGCATAGCCAACGCTGGACGGCTGACCCGTCTGGCAGTCGC
>CALJDG010000076.1 GCA_938023865.1 uncultured archaeon
TTTATGAAAATTGTGCGAACGTTCTCTCTAATTTTATCTATGCTCATTCCGCCCTTGAGCATGCCTTTTGTGAAGTGAGTTTCATTATTGGGAAGATTATCCCAGTGATTTTCCCAATGCGTTACCATTATATATTTTAAACCCAATCTTGTTCAACCCTCCATGAACCTATCCAATTGCACAGTTTTATCCTCAGCCAAAGTCTTTTCCGGCTTTTTTGGCGGTCTTATTCGTGGCTCTTCCTCGCATTTTACAGCTTCTGGTTTGGCTTCCAAAGTTCTAGAGATTCTTCTTTCTGCCATAATTTTAACAATTTTTCGTAAATGTTCTACAAATTTCTCTTCAAGACCAAGAACGCAGGCAATGTTATTATCTATCTTATCTATAATCTTCTGTATGTATTCGAGATTTTCCTGAGTGTCGACACCTTTAGTTTTCCTTGCCTCCAATTCTAGCTCTTTAAATAATTCACTTAATTTTTTCAACCGTTCTTTTTCTAGCGCGTTGACATTTAATATGGGAAGTCGGGCAAGAGAGTTGATATCTAGTTCTATTACTCCCCCTCCCGTGGATCTTCCGTAAGTCTCGATGAAGAAACGCGTCAAGTCGGAATTGAGGTATGCAAGTAGAGCGTCAATCTTATCCTGTGTCAAGTTTGTTTCGTCCTTAGCAACTAAAGTTATAAGGCTATCATCAAATGCGAGGGGCATCTGCGTTAAAATGAACCTGTGGAAATATTGAGCTCGGCGCATTGTGAAAATGTTTGCATTTATAATTTCTCCTAAATCAAACCATCCGAAGAAGCTTTTGTTTTTCTCCCTCATTTTTGATGCCGTAGACTGGTTTGCGGTTTTGGGTTTTTCTCCTTCTTTGACCCGCACAAGAGGTGTTGTTTCGCCCCATTCGATAAATGAAACTATATGTTTAGGCAATTTTGACTTCGGCTTGTGGCAGATAAATACATAGCAAGGCTTATTTTCAAGGTTTACTTTTCTCCAGTCTTTTTCTGAAAATGTAAAGTATTTGCTGTAACGTGGGCTTATAAGGAGTGGATACAAGTAATCTTTTGTCAATCCCCATTTTTGGGCGTCTTCTTTGGTTAAATAAAAGAATTTGTCAGCTCCAGTTCCGCCTCTTGCTGAAACGCCAGATATGTTTCCATAGCGAGGAATAAACAAAGCTTCCATTCGAGTTATTAGAGGTGTGGCTAAAAGGGCTTTTTCTAATTCATCCGTTTTAAACAGTATTTTTATCCATTTTTCTCTTCTTGGGAGACTTTTTTGCTCCACTACGTTTATTAGAAAACGCTCCTTCCATCCATTTGGGTTTTCAATTGCTCCAAGAATTTCATCCACTTGTGCCTCTCTGTCTACATAAATAAATGTGGTTTGGTTATGTTCTCTTTCTTTTTGATCGTCTTCTTTTTCAAGCAGCAAAACGCAAGTAGCTATCAACGGTATTCTAAAGAGCCTCTGGTTAAAGTCAATAACAGCCTTAACCTTGAAATTGTCTAGCAAAAAGTTTGCGAAATTTATTCCATAATCTGATTGTAGCCAACTGTTAGAAATTATCATTCCAAGTTTACCATTCTTTTTTAGAAATTTGTAGGCGTGCATTATAAAATGAACATAGATTCCAGTCTCGTTTGCAATACCGCCGCTTAAACCATACTTTTTCAGCCACTCACCAATAGCATCGATTATTGCGTCCTTAGTTTTTCTTGATATTTCCACCCATCTTGTGTATGGTGGATTTGCAATAACAGCGTCAAACTTTGGAATTGGTATTTCGCGCTTTACTTCTCCTGCAAGTGTCTTAACAACGTAGGGCGTGACAACTTTCTGTTCAGCCTCGACTCTAAAGAAATCGGTATGAATGGTATTCACTTCCGTTGAAGGTGCCCTAATATAACGCGAAGACAAGTTTAATGCGGTCAAATGCAATGGAAACGGGTTAATATCAAAAGCATAAAGTTGGCGTAGAATTTCCTTATGCACCCTTTCAGTAGGTTCTCGGTAACCCTTCAACTCCAACAGATGTTTATAGGCCTTAACAAGGAACGTTCCGGAACCACAGCCAGGGTCTAAAACCTTGTCGTCAGCATTACGGACAGCCCACTTCGTAATCAGTTCTGCTATTGCTGGTGGTGTGTAAAACTGTCCAAGCGCGTGTCTTTCAGCGGCTGGAATAAGCTCTTCGTAGATAAAGCCCACAATGTCTGAGCCTAAATCCTCAAGTCTATGATGCTCCATATCCTCAATAAAGGCGTTAATGCCCTCAAGCACAAACGGATCGTCTGGAAGCTCGATCTCGTCATAAATGCCCGTATAAAACACAGGCTCAAAATCTCCAGTAACCTCAACAGCCTTAGCAAAATAACGATAAAGCAAGTCCAAATAAGCCTTAGCATCAGGAGCCGTAATCGGCCTAAGCTTACGTTCACCAAGCTCTTTAAAATGCCTTTCCAAAACCTTGTAAAAAACAATTTTGTTCATAAAAACATATGCCATTTCCTTAGCCAACTGTCCCGCATCAGGCTTGTAGCCAACCTCTTCTGCAAACTTTTCGTATTGAGCCTTAAACTCCTCATCTGCCTTAAGCTTCTTACGAATTAATGGCTCAACAGCCTCGGAAAGCCATGTCACAAAATCCCTAAGCACAACAATAAAAGACCAGTCAAGAGGAGTAACAGCCACTGGAACCTGCTTATAAAGCCTTGCAACAGTAATAAGAATCTCCTCTGCAAACTCCTCATTGATGGTTATACGTTCTCTCACCAAAATCCTATGCGTATCAAAGGAGAATTTCTCGCCAGCCTCAGGCCTTCTGAACAAGGCGAAAACTCTGCCATTCGTAGTCGCAAAATAAGGCGCTCCTGAATAGATTGCATACCACAAAGCCTGGTCAATAACGACCCTGCTTGTGGGCATTATATTGCGGACAGCACGGTAATAGCCCTTCTCATCATACTTCCTCTTAGTCTCAATAATCAAAAGCGGCTTTTTGCCTTCAGCTAAAATAACCGCCAAATCAGCCCTACGCCCGTTGACAGGAAACTGAGTCTTAGGTTCATCAAATCTTACGCCATCAACAGTAAAGCCTCTCTTCTCCAAAACACTAAAAATATAATGATGAAGCCTACTCTCAACCTCAGCCTCATGACTCATATTAGTCCAAACTCAAAGCCTGGTATATCCTAAAGACTTTAATTCAAACCAGGTAATTAAATACTTTTCATATATCTGATGGATCCCAAGCCCAAGCCGTTTTTCCTTGAGACGAAATTTAGACCT
>CALJDG010000077.1 GCA_938023865.1 uncultured archaeon
GTATTAGCCCGTTGCTTACGGTTCTTGCTAGGGTTTGCTGTAGCCACTTTTCTAGTAGGTTTGCCATCCGCATTGGTGTCTGCATAATGTTTGGTGAGGCTTGGCTTTCGCCTTGTTCTGGGAAGTAGGCGGCTTGCAGCGCCCTATAAACTTCTTTTTGGTTTTCTTCTGTTATGTGGAATATGAAGGGTCCAATGCGCAAGTAAGTATAATTTTTGCCCCTTTTCCATATGCAGGTTCCTCGGATGGCGGTTATTATGCCCGTGCTTGTTTCGCCCAGCTTAATGTTTGATGTATCGACGGCAGCTATTGTTGTTTCCTCTGTTTTTGGTGTAAGCGGTATGGGCTTATAGCCGCTGATGTTGTTTATAATGGCGTATAGGGGTTCTTGGCATGTGTTGGTGGCGGTTTGTTGAATTTTTTGTTGGTTTAGTTGAAAGGTTTGGTTTTGCACGTGTTTAAGCGAGTGAATGCTTAGTTCTATGAAACGTTGGGGCAGTGTTAAGTCCATGTTTGGTTGTGGAAAATTATATTTTGGTGTTGCCGCTATAGTATATTGTTCAATCACCAAGATTCACCAACATGCAGTTGTTGGCGGAAGGGGTATATAAGTGTTGTGCATGAACAAGATGCACAATTCAATATTCAACAAGGTGAAAAATTGACACAACAGCCTCAAAAACCGCCCATACGAGTAAAAATGCGAGTAGGCGACATAGAATTCGAAATAGAATGCCAAGAAGAACAACTGCAGGCAACTGTTGACCGCATCCTAACCACACTAACAGAAAAACTAAAACAGGCTCCACTAATAACGGAACGGACAGCAGCGCCTCCAAGAGCAGAAACATGTAAAGGCATAATACAAAAACTATGGGAAGAAGGCTGGTTCGCCACACCAAAAACCCTAAGCGAAGTCCACAACGAAATGGCAAAAAGAGGATTCCACTACGACAGAACAGCCGTAGCCCACGCCCTAATAGACCTGGTCAAGGATGGAATCTTAACACGAGACGGAAAACCAAGAAGATACCAATACGCACAAAAAAGACCACCACCATAAATCCAAAAAGGATACTATATACCCGCATCATCACATAATCGTAGAGTAATAAGAAACGCTTAACAACCATCCTGTGATCACCCACAAAAACCTAGAGAGGATATCCAATTTAGAGGTTGAAAACTTACTCGGTAATGTTAATAATTATAAGTTTGATTTAAATAAGCATACACTAGGGGCTTTGAAATTATGAGCATCGAAGTGTTAAAAGACATTAGAAAGGAACTGCGAGAGCTAAGGCTTCTCTACAAAGAACTAGTAGAAAAACTAATACCAACCGAACAACCCACACCCGAAGAAAGAAAAGCCATAGAAGATAAAAACGAAGTAGCTAATGAGAAAGAACTAATGAAGGCGTTGGGCAAAACTAATGTTCGCCATAAAGATTAAGAGAAAAGCCCTCAGAAAACTTGAAAAACTAAACCAAAAACAAAAAAGAAACATAGAAACAATAATCTTAATTCTAAAAAACGACCCCATACCATTCAAAAAAGTTGATGTCTGCAAACTCCAAGGCTACGAAAGCACATACAGAATCAGAATAGGCAACCTTAGAATAGTTTACCAAGTTTTCTGGAATGAAAAAACAATCCTAATCCATTACATAGGAACAAGAGAAAAAGTCTACGAATAAATGTATCAAACAATATGCACAAAACCTAGAGAGGGGATGTGATTAAGGATGGCTGAAAGTGAAGTTGTTTGGAATTTGTCCGAAATTTTCCCAAGCATTATAGATCCTTCAGTTCAGAAAGCCATGGAAGAAGTTTCAGCATATGCTGAGGCTTTTGCCTCCAAATATCGTGGAAAGATTGGCGATTTAACCGCTGAAGAGCTGGCTGTTTGTCTCCGCGAGTATGAGGCTTATTTAGCTAGGCTGCGAGATATAACATTGTTTGCTGAGCTTTCTTTCGCCGCCAACATGACCCTGCCCGAAACCCAAGCGCTCCATGACAAGGCGATGAAGCTTGAAGCTAGGCTTGGCAAACTCTTAGCCTTCTTGGAGCTGGAAATAGGCAGACTCGTCTACAACAAGCCAGAACTATTAGCTGATCCAGCCTTAGCCGATTATAGACATTTTCTTGAAAAACTGCGAAGGAGGGTTCCCCACCAGCTTTCAGAAACCGAGGAGAAGCTCGTAATTGACAAGGATCAGTTTGGCGTTTACGCTTGGGAAGAGTTTCAAGCCAAATGGCTTAACACGAGAATGTTTGAAGTAGTGGTGGAGGGGGAAAAGAAGCTTTTGCCCTTCGGCGCCGCGTATGGGCTTTTTTCGCATCCAGACAGGGCGACCCGCGAATCCGCCTACAAAGCGGTTTTCAGTCTTGTAAGCAAGGACGGCGAAGTTTTCGCCTCAGCTTTCCGCAACATCTGCAACGACTGGCTGACAGTTTGCGAGTGGAGAAAATACAGTTTTCCCATGGAAGCCAGCCTAATAGAAAACGACACAGACCAGCAAACAATAGACAATCTGCTCAAAGCAGTGGAGGAAAATGTGGGCGTATACCAGCGCTATTTAAGGCTAAAAGCCAAACTTATGGGATTGCCGAAACTGGGATGCCACGACATTATTGCGCCTTTGCCAGACGCGCCAGACATGAAGTTTACCTTTGAGCAAGCCAAAGACCTCATTATACGGGCTTATGAAAGCTTTGATGAGGAGTACGCCTGCGCCGTAAAAGACATGTTTAGGAGAAAACATATAGATGCAACGCCAAGATATGGCAAGCAGCACGGGGCCTTCTGCGCCGGGTGGTACAACGGCAAAACAGCCTACATCCTCCAAAGCTTTAACGGACGCCTAAACGACTTGTACACTTTGGCGCATGAGCTTGGACACGCAACCCACGACTATTACTGCTTCAGAAATCAAACAATCCTTAACACGCGGATTCCAATGGTCATAGCTGAAACAGCTTCCATATTCGGCGAACTGCTCCTGACAGACCTGCTGCTGAAAGAAGCCAAAACAAATATGGAAAAGAAGATGGTTCTCTGCAGAGTTTTGGACGGGGCTGGTCGCGTAATTTTCAGCGTAACCGCCCGCGCATGGTTCGAACAGTCAATTTATGAGGCGATAAGACGTGGCGAATACCTAAACCATGAAATCATATGCCGCCACTGGGTGACAGCCAGAGACAAAGCCTACGGCGACACTGTTGAATGGTTCAACGAAATGCTTTCTGAATGGAGCATAACCCCCCACTATTACATGGCAAACTTCAGATTCTACAACTACCCATACGTTTATGCACAACTCTTTGTCTATGCACTTTACCAAAGGTACATAGCGGAAGGAAAAGTCTTCGTCCCAAAAATGAAACAAATCTTGTCCGTGGGCGGCAGCTTATCACCAGCCGAAATAGCCAAAATAGCCGGATATAACATCACAACAAAAGACTTCTGGCAAATAGGGATAAGGCAATACGAACATTTCCTAAAACAACTGGAAGAAATGGCAAAATAAACTAGAGAGGGGCTATCAAAATTATCCACTGGAAACCTGCTAAATTGTACCTTTCAAAATTGGCAGAAAAATTCCTCGATTACTTTCGCTCCACGGTTAGTTCTTTGTGGACTTTTATTATTTGTTTTAGGATTTCTGACCGGAACTCTCTTACTTTCACGTTGGGAGGCGTTTTTGCCACCACTAGGATGATGTAGTAGTTTTTGTCGCTTTGCTCCTCAACGTAAACCCTAAAATCTTGAAAGATCTTGTTTAGAGCCTCTTGGATTTTAGCCAAAACTTTGTCTGGGTCGTATTCCACCGGAAACTCGTACCTGACGCGGACTGTTTTTGGCTCCTCCTTCTCTTCCATGACAACGCTATTGGAGAAAGCCAAATTGTTGGGGATTTTCACCATTTCTCCGCCGTCAGACAAGATTTTTGTGTGAAGAAGTCCCACCTCCATCACAACGCCCCTCAACGTTGGCATAAACTCGTCTCTGCTAAACATTTTATAGGCTGGAAAAGCGACGGCGGACAAGGGCAAACCACCAGAAATCTTCACTTCAGTTCCAGGTCTAAGGAAACCTGTTCCAAGAATGATTAGGCCGGCAAACAAGTTTGCAAGTATGGGCTGCAAGCCCAAACCTATTATGAGACCGGAGACGGTGGCGCCTGCAACTGCAGTTATGCCCGTCACTTCAAAAACCGCCAGAATCATAACTCCGATTACTATGTAACCGACAACGAGAATAACATTTCTAATGAGGTATACTTCTCTGCCCAAATGCTTAAGCCTACGGGTAATAACAGA
Organism: uncultured archaeon; assembly: GCA_938023865.1. Lineage (GTDB taxonomy): Archaea > Thermoproteota > Bathyarchaeia > Bathyarchaeales > Bathycorpusculaceae > JAGTQI01. The sequence goes on from CALJDG010000077.1 coordinate 4,324, forward strand.
AGCCACCAGCTCAAGGGCTAAAGCGCCAAAAATTACAATCGTTATCGCCCTAATGATGTTGAAATAGGTTAGGTATGCTGCGCGGATATCTTCTGGCAGTACGGCTGGAATGGTTAAAATCCAAAGCACAACAAGCACTGCGGCGGCGAACAGAAAATAGTAGAGTTTCCGCGAGGCCGCCAAACGACACCCCGACCTCATAGTAAATTGCTGGGTGCATAAAAAGGAAACGCTTGAAAACCATAAACGCCATAAATAAAAAATGTGTAAATTGTGATTTGCCATGCAACGAAACGCCGCCAAGCCCAAATTCGTGATTGAACATTTAGAACAAGACATTGGCAAGTGGCTCCTTTACGAGTGCATGTATGCCTCCAAGATAGTTGGAAAAGGCCGCCTAATCTTCGCAAACGTTAAAAAGGAAAGCGCCAAAGCAAAACTTTCGACATTCGGAACTGTTGAAGAGAAAAGCGCCAAAGAAATTTTTAGCTCAGAAAAAGTCATAATCCTAGACCCAAAGGCTAAAGACCCATTAAAGCCAGAAGACTTTATTGGAAAAGAGGCTATCATTATCGGCGGAATTTTGGGCGACCACCCGCCGAAAGGCAGAACAGGCAAACTCTTAACGGAGCATTTTCCAAAGGCTACTGTTCGAAACATTGGAAGAGCCCAATTCTCCATAGACGGAACCATTTATGTGGCTAAGCTTGTAGGCGAAGGGACACCGCTGGAAAAAATACCCATCAAGAAGGGCTTAACTTTGAGGCTCAACAAGTATGCAGAGGTTTATCTGCCATACGCCTATCCGTTGAAGGATGGAAAACCAGTCATATGCCAAAAACTGGTTGCATACCTATGCTCAGACGAAATTGTCGAGAATGAAGAAAAACTCTTACGAGCCTAACTTTGCTTTAATTCTTGGAAGCCACTCTCTCTGCATCTGCACAATACCAAAGCTTGTTATGCGATAGCCGCCCTCACTTGTTTTCTCAGCTATTTCAGCCTTAACAAGCTCGCCAAGGCGTGTGCTGGTTATCTTCGGATTTTTACCCAGCTTGGCTTGTAGCTCTTCCCTTTTGAGAACATCCGTTTTCAGCATGCCAAGCCTAAACCCTAAATGAGCAGTTAAGAGGTGCAATGCCAAAGTATCATTGTCCGCCAACTTTTCCTTAGAAACCAACAAGTATGGCAGATCGTCAGCAAAGCCAATCAAACCCTTACAGTCTTCGGCAAGCCTTTGCAGGTCAACACTTAAAACAAGAGCCTTCGCGATTTGAAAAGCTGGGATAAACTCGCTGAAAAATTTGTTTAAGGCTGCCCAAACCTCTTCAACACCGCCAGAAAAAGTGTATTCAGCATCGTTATACTTCACGTGAACAGTCAACTGCTGCTGGCTTGTCAAGTCATCTTACCTCTAAGCTTGGCTAAAACTTCGTCCTCAATCCATCTCTCGCCCTGAACAGTCAACCTAAACTCTGGCCTCTTCGGGTCTGGCTTAAAGACTTGCCCACGTTTGACCATCTCGTTGAGGCGGGCTGGAACCATACACTTTATGCCACTAGACTCCAAAAGCTTCTGAACTTGAGCGGCAGTGTTCTGTCTCCCCTCAGAAGCGTACAAAATCAGCCCAATAGCCTCGTAATGCGTAAGCTTCTCACGCGCTACAAGCACAGGACCTTCAGTTGTAAATTCTATTATGCCTTTTAGCTGGACCGCAACAGATGGAACGAGCTTGCTGGAAACCATGTTTGAAATGTTTTCCACAAAATCCTTTGGAAAAGCCTCCAGCAAACTTATAACCTCTTGTGGGTTTTCTCCCTCAACAACTATTTCACCGAAAGAAGTCTTAATGTGAACCTCAACCCTTCTCATGCAATTTCCTCCTTTTGGGCTAAAACTTCCTTTTCAGCTAGGATGTAAACATAACCCTTATCAGTTTTCCAACGTCTAATAACGCCTTTGCGCACAAGGCCAAGGAGGTCTCCAGCCAAGGTTCGCCCATGGAAATGTAGGTTGTTGGCTGTCAAAGCAGCCTTAAGCTCCGCCAAGGTTCTTGGTCGCCACTTTCCCCAGTCGCTTTCAAGAATCTTCAGAACAGCCTCGCCACAGCTCTCTAGCTTAGGAATTTTTGGGTACTTCTCCATCGGAGATTCCTCCTTAACAGTTGAAACTGGAGTCTTAACAATTACCGTCGCCGCAGTTTTCGGCTTTAAATTTTCGAAGGCTCTGCTGATTTCAGGCATAAGGATTGGCAACTCACGAACAGTCTTTAACACGTCATCCTTTAAACCCTTAACTTCAACTTCATAATCACCGAACTTAACACGAAATGAAAACTCTCCGTCAGACGGTTTCTCCGCCTTCCCACCCAAACCAATCACACATATATGATTATTTGTGTTCTCCTTTTAGAATTTACGTTTTCGATATATTTTGCAGTTAAGAATAATGTATTAAATATTAAGATATAATATTAAGATTGGACCTAAAACCTTGTCAAAAAAGGGAATTGGCGTCTGGATTTTCAGCACATTAACAGTCATAGCAGCAGCTCATCTAATAGACGCTGCAAACGCTATAATCTTCAACAAGCCTACTGTTCTCCTACAAGTCTATCCAGTGCCAAAAGAAAAACTTAAAGAAATAACGCCGCCCATATACTTCTTAATAGGCGCAACAGCTACATTCATATTGTGGGGTATAACATGCGCCATAGCCTTCCAAAGCCCTGTTGAAGCATTCCTGAATAGGGTGCTCTCCGACGCTAAAAAACAGAGGATTATGGAATCTCAGCTCTTAGAACAGAAAAGCGAGTTGTTAGACGCCATGAACGAGACCGTTGAGACAAATAATGAAATTTTATCCCATGTTAAGGACGTAATCTACAACATTCGAGCTGAAGTTAAGGAAATTCAACCCCTTAAAGAGAGCCTGGAAAAGATTAAGGCTGAGTTAAGCCACTTAAAAAGAGAGATCAAAAGCTTTGAGGAGAAGTTTCATTATCCAAAGGTCTGTTTTGCATGTGGTAAGCCCATTCTTCCAGAGTTTAATATTTGCCCCTATTGTGGTGAAGCCCTACAACTGGTGCAAGAGAGGATGATTCTGCTGGAAAAGTATCGATAAAAGTTCTAAGCCTTTTTCGCTAGCCTTTGATTGATTAATTCGCTGACGGTTTCAGCGTTTGCCTTACCTCTAACCTCCTTCATAACTTTGCCCATGATTATCCCGAAGGCTTTTGTCCCGCTCTTTTCGATTAGATCCTTGTTTTCGGCTACTATGCTGTCTATAAGTTTTTCCAGCTCCTCTTTCGGCATGGTTTTTAGTCCTAGGCTTTCAACAGCCTTCTCCACGGTTTTTTCTTCATTTTTTGAGAGCCAAACCACAATATCTGGTAACGCCTCTTTTGTTATTTCTCCTGCTCCTAACGCCTTAAAAACCTCTCTTATTTTTGTTTCCGGAACTTTTTCGACTGGTATGCCGTCGCGTTTTAAAGCCTTCATGGTTTCTGTTAGGAAGACTGCTATTGTTGTCGGCGAGACCTTGCTTTCCTTCGCTACGGTTTCAAAAAGTTCTATGTATTCCGAGTCCATAAGTTGTTTTGCTAGTTTATGGTTTAAGGTGTATTCGCGGATAAGCCTCTCCAGCCTTTGTTCTGGAAGCTCTGGCAACCGTTGGCGTACGCGGTTTATGAGTTCTTCCGTCACTTGTATTGGCGGAATATCTGTTTCTGGGTACATGCGAGCTGCCCCCGGTCTTGGACGCATATAACGGGTTGTTCCGTCAGGGTTAGCGGCTCGGGTTTCTTCAGGTACGCCTTTTATGGCTTCTTTTGCTCTTTCCAAAACCGCCTTTAAGGCGTCTTCAGCGTTTTCCAGAGCGTCTGCCACAAAAACCACTGCGTCTTGTTCTTGGGCGTCCACAGCCCTTTTCAAGGCTTCGACTTCTTGGTTTGTTATGCCGTAGGCTGGAAGTTCGTCTGTGTGGAATATGCCGCCGACTCGTCCCCAGAATTTTGCGCGATCAGCCATTTCGGTGCCTAAGCGTATGCCGGGCATAAGTTCACGTTTCAGGAAGCCTCTAAACTTTGGCAGTTTTACGGCTAAAACTACTTGTCCCTTTTCTAGGGCTTTTCGGATTACTTTGCAGGCTGTTTGGCGGAAAACCTCTGTTACGTTGTAGAATTCTTCCTTTAGGGTTTCTGGGCTGGCTCCGGCTTTTCTTAGTTCTTCGCTTATCTTCATTAGGTTTAGTTGCCTTTGCACCTCGTATTCGACAACCAGCGGGATCAGCTCTAGTTCTTGGACGCCCTTTATTTCTGTTAGGGCTCCGCCGTTTATTGATATGTTTAGGTCTTGTCGTATTGTGCCCAATCCACGTTTTACTCGTTGAGTGGCTCGGAGAATCTTGCCTATGGCTAGGGCTACTTCTCCGGCCTCCTTTGGCCTGTTTATGACTGGCGCTGTGGCGATTTCGATTAGAGGTATGCCCAGTCGGTCTATGCGATAATGTATGGTTATGCCTTCCTCGCCTGTTTTGCGGGCTGCGTCTTCTTCTAGGCTTATGTGTTGTATTGGGACCGTTTTTTCGCCCACTTTTATAGAGCCATTTAGGGCTATGACGCATGTGCGTTGGAAACCCGTTGTGTTGGAGCCGTCTATGACTGTTTTACGCATAACGTGGATTTCGTCCACGGGGGTGGCGTTCATCATTAAAGCCACTGTTAGGGCTATTTCAACAGCCTCAAGGTTCAGCGGGTGGGGCGGCTCCTCATCCATTTCCACTAGGCAAGCAGTCTGCCTATCCGCCTCGTAAAGGATTTTTACTCCTTTTTGAAATTCGAAGTAGGCGGCTGGGTCTATTTGGCCTAGCTCGCTTTGGGTTGGTCTTAAACGCCTTAGAAAGGTGATTTCTGGTTCTTCTTTGAGGAGTTCTGGTTTGCAGCTGCAAAAGAGTTTGGCTGAAGTTTCTAGTTGCTGGTGGACTTCCAAGCCCACTTTTAAGCCTATTCGTGCATAGTCTATTTGGTTTGTCATTGTTTGGCTTCCTCCCACGTTTCTTCGTGGAGTGTTCGCTGGGAGAATTCTCCGGCAATGTTTGTTTTTAGGAGCTGTTTTGCTTCCTCTGGGTTGTCGGTTTGTCCGAATATCCACATGAGCTTGACTGTGGCTGTTTCTGCCAGCATGTCCTCCAGTGGAATCACGCCTAGCGCCATGAGGTCTCTGCCAGTATCATAAACGTTCATGTTTACGCGTCCCCAAATGCACTGGGAAGCCATAGCCACTACGCCTTTCTCAACAGCCCGCCTTATCGGCTGGAAAAAGCGGTTTGAAACATGCCCCAAACCAGTGCCTTCTAAAACTATTGCTTTATAGCCTTTATCCACATGCCAGTCTATTATGGCTGGATCCATGCCCGGATAAAACTTGATCAGGGCTACTTTGTCGCTAAAGTTTGGCTTAACAACGAGCTTCTGCGACGGGTCTCGCCTCTTATAATCCTCAGCAAGCATAACAACACGGTTTTCCACGATTTTTGCCAATGGTTGGGCGTTTACGGATTTGAAAGCGTCCCTTCGGCTTGTGTGGCACTTGCGCACTTTGGTTCCGCGATGAAGCACTATGGCTGTATCCGAAATCGTTTCATGCATGGCTACGGCTACTTCGGCGAAGGGCGCCTTTGCAGCTGCTAAAACGGCACCAGTCAAGTTTGTGGCTGCATCAGAGCTGGGACGGTCGGCTGAACGCTGAGAACCAACAAATATTACTGGAACTGGAAGGTTTTGCAATGCGAAGCTTAGGGCTGCAGCCGAATAACCCATCGTGTCTGTTCCATGGGCTATGACAACACCGTCAACGCCATCAGCAATCTTTTCCGCCACTGTTTTCGCCATCTCCGTCCAGTGGGCTGGCGTAATGTTTTCGCTGTAAAGACTGAACAGGATTTGGGCGTCTATGCGGGCAATATCCGCCAACTCTGGAACAACGCTGTAAAGGTCGCTGGCAGACAATGCGGGACGAACAGCACCAGTACGATAATCAACACGGCTTGCGATTGTGCCGCCAGTGCTGATTATAGCTACTTTTGGAAGTTGTGGGTTTTGGGGTGGAAGTGGTGGCGATGCAAATGTGGGTTTTGCGCCTACGCCTATCCTTTCTATTTTTGTATTTGGCGATAGACGTATGCCAATATTGTAGCCACTTTTCAATTTTATGACAATATGCTTTTCATCGCCATACTCAGAACGCGGAATAAGAATGCCTTCGTAAACTTCGCCATTTTTTGTTATGCGAATTAAATCACCAACTTCAGCTCCAACCCTCTTAATGGCTTCTAAAGCCTTACCCCTATAACCAAAAAATTTTTCTTCGCCCATTCCAATTTCTCCGAACTTTAATTGAAAAAGGACAATCTTAATCTTTAACTTTATTGTAAGAACGCGTTGAAATACTTTATAAGTACACGAAGGATTCTATAAAGAATATTGCCATGTATGTTTACATAGATGAAAGTGGTGACCTAGGGTTCTCTGAAAAGTCATCACGATTTTTTATAGTGGCTTATATGATACTGGATCACCCCTTTGAAATATCAAAGGTCATGAAACGATTGCTAAAAAAATTACATGAAAGAAAAGAATATGCAAGAAGATGTAACGAATTAAAATATTCAAACTCAAAACATGCTGTACGACAAATTGTTCTAGAGAAAATATGTAAATGCAACATTAAAATCGGATTTGTTGTGCTAGACAAAGCAAAAGTAAAACCAGAACTAAAAGAAAAGCCCACTTTACTTTATAATTACGTCATAGTTAACCACGTAATGAAAAATATTCTCCCTGAGTTAACATCAAGTGATAAGCTGTATATTATTGTTGATAAAAGCCTTAGACGCATTAATGAGGAGGCATTTAACAAATATGCAATTAACAAAGCATCGTGGCTTATGACTATTCAATGGAGACAAACAGAACAGATCAAATTAAGCAACATAGAAGTTCGCCATGAAAACTCTCAAAGAAACCCTTGCTTGCAAGCTGTGGATTTTCTTGCCGGCGCTTGCTTTCATAAGTATGAGCACGATAATGATTGTTACTATAAAATATTTGAGGACAAAGTGACGCATTTCAATTATCTCTGGAAATAACAGAAATTGCGAACCCCGCCCTACTGCTCCCATCCCGAGTCCACGGGCATCATAGCCTCGGGCGGGACTTACTCGCAAATAATAATGAATTCATTATTATTTAAAAACTTTGCGATGCTATAATCAACCTATACACAGCTTAAACCATGATTTTTTCTTATTTTAGTGTTTTTGACATGTATGGTCCCTCATAGGTGTATCCAAACCGTTTGTAGTATTGTTTTGTGCCTAAAGCACTTATAACAAGGATTTTTTTGAAGCCGTATTCTTGGCGTGTTATGCGTTCCGCCTCAGCCAGCAAAACGCTTCCATAACCCTTGTGTTGCCATGCTTTTGGCATTTTTTTGCCTACTGGAACGACTGGTCCATAGACGTGGAGTTCGCGGATTATGCTGCATGGCTCCGCTTTTATTTCTGGTCTGTGCGCCTTTTCTGATGGAATCCTTAAACGTAAATATCCTATGAGCACATCGTTTTCCGTGTCATCAGCAGATATGAAGATTTCTTCACCCTCAGAAGCCTCATAACATGTTGTTAAAATCTTTACTTTTTCCGGGTTCGGTTTTACTCCGTCTGCCAAAAGGCGGTGTCCAACTTCGCGGCATCTTATGCATCGGCACCTTAAACCTTGCGCCTTTAACTTCTGCTGAACCAGCTGGCGGAGGTTGCTCATTTTCACGCCAGCCACAATAAGCGGCGCTGGGATATCCCTTTGAACCCGCATTATACGAACCCATGGCGGAATCATCTTCTTCGCTTCAACTATTAGGCGGGCTGCCTCCTCAGTTGTGTAGGGCTTATAATCGCCCCGCATAAACCACTCATAAGCCTTAGTGCCCTTCAAAACTAGGCACGGGTAAATCTTAATCATGTCCGGCTTATACTCGGGGTTGGTGAAAACTTCGCGGAAAACAGCCAAATCCCTCTCCATGCTTGAGCCGGGCAAACCGGGCATCATGTGATAAACAATTTTTAACCCGGCATCCTTCAATATGCGTGTAGCCTCGACAACATCCTTAACGGTGTGTCTCCGACCAACAAGACGATAAATTTCATCGTTTGGGTTTTGGACGCCGAGCTCAACGCGGGTCACACCCATATCCAGCATTTTGTCCACATGCCTCTCTTTAGCCCAGTCTGGGCGCGTTTCCACAGTAATCCCTACATTCCGAATTCGGCTTGTTTCCGCCGCCCGCTTAGCCTCCTCCAAGCTTTGAGAATCCACACCAGTAACTGCGTCCAAACAGCGTTTAACAAACCATGTTTGATACTTAAGCGGTGTGGCTGGAAAAGTCCCACCCATAATTATAAGCTCAACCTTATCAACAGCATGCCCAATCGCTTTCAACTGTTCAAGGCGGCTTCTAACCTGCAAATTAGGGTCAAAGGCGTTCTGCAAACCTCTCATGGCAGCGGGCTCAAAACCAGTATAGCTTTGAGGTACGCCAAAAGGTGGACCGCCAGGACAGTAGGCGCAAGGTTCTGGCTGTGGACAAGGATAAGGCTGAGTCATAACAGCCACAACAGTGACACCTGAAACCGTTCGCGTCATCTTGCGCCGCAGAACTGGCAAAAGCTTACGTCTCTGCTCATCCCCCCGCAGAAAAGCAATAATCTCGGGGTTTGAGGGAATCTTGGAAAGACGATATTTGGCTGTAACCCTAACCTTAACACGGTTAACATCATCCGGACTAGGCGATGGAATCCGCATTAGGCTTTCAACTATTTCCCGCAAAGCATCGCTTTCGCTTTCACAGCCCACCTCAACAACCATTAAAAATATATGGATAGAGGCAAATAAACCAAACTAAAACCCGCAAGCAACTAGCAACGAGAATAGACAATTTTGCCACCAACAATAGTCATTTCAACCTTAATGTTTCTTATTTCGTCTGGTGCTACTCTAAAAGGGTCGTCGGAAAGCACAGTTAAATCCGCAAACTTCCCAACCTCAATAGTCCCCATTCTCGCCTCATCAAAAGAGGCGTAAGCGGCATTCAAAGTGTAAGTTTTAATGGCTTCTTCCACAGTTAAGCTCTCTTCACAGAAGTTTTTTCTGGCGACGGCGGCCCAAACCCCAAAAAGCGGATTTATAGGCTCAACTGGACAATCAGAGCCAGAAGCCACGACAATACCAGTCTTCAAAAGCGTCTTGAATGGGTAAACCCAACGGGCTCTTTCGGCGCCAACACGGTTCACAACCCAAAAATCAGAAACAATAAAATGAGGCTGAACAGAAGCAATTAAACCAAGCCTCTTCATCCGCCTAATAAGCCTCGGATTAAGCACCGAGCAGTGCTCAATCCTGTGCCTATGGTCTTTCCGCGGAAACTTTTTCAAAGCTTTAGAAAACGCCTCTAAAACGGATTCTATGGCTCTGTCGCCTATAGCATGGACAGCCAACTGCCAACCAGCCTCATGCGCCTTCAAAACAAGCGTATTAAGCCTACGCTGCGAATAAATGAGCATGCCACTCGTTTCAGGCTTATCAGCATAGGGCTCTTTAAGGGCGGCTGTACGTGCCCCAAGTGAACCATCAGCCAATATTTTTAGAAATCCGAGGCGAACCATATCGCCTCCGAAACCAGTAGCCAAACCGAGTTCGGAAAGATTGTTTAGGAGATTCGCTGATATCCCCAAATAAACCCTTAATGGCAGTTTCCCATCATTGTAAAGTTTTTGGATAACGCGTATTTCATCAGCTGAATCAACAATCCAGTGGACGCCAGTTAAGCCGTTTTCAACGGCTTTTCTACACGCTTTAATACATGCTTTTTTGAGCTCTGTAATGTTCGGTTTCGGTATAACCTTCCAAATAAGGTTTAGAGCGTTCTCCCTCAAAATTCCATTTGGCTCACCACTAGCAGTATCCTTATCCACCGCACCGCCATCAACAGTTGCTTCTCTCCCAATATCAGCCAACTTTAAAGCCTTAGTATTAACAACGCCGACGTGTCCACAAACCCTGAGTAGGAAGACGGGCTTGTCCCAAACAGCCTCATCCAAATCCCAACGCGTAGGAAGACGCCTCTCGCTGAAACGCTCATGGTCCCATCTTCCACCGAGAATCCAGCTCTTTTCTGGATACCTATCTGCATATTCACGGATTTTCCGTTTCATCTCATCTATGGAGCCAACATTTCGCAAGTCCAATGTCTGCAGGTGTTGCTGCCCTAAACCAGTCATGTGGACATGACAATCCACAAAACCTGGAACCACTGTCTTGCCCTCAAAGTCTAAAACTTTTGTTGCGCTGTTAATGTATTTGTGAACTTCATTATAGGAACCAACAGCCAATATTCTGCCATCACGGATGGCTACGGCCTCAGCCCTAGGCTTTTCAGTATTTATCGTAACAACATTAGCATTTACAATAATAATATCTGCACGTTGCATAGCTTAGAAACTAAAGCTTAAAACAAATAAAAGGTTAACCATTAAATCCAGTTCTGCCCGGGCTTTCGCTGAAGCATAACACGCTTCTCATAGTTCCGCCTATTCCTAAACCTAGGTGCTGCCCTCTTCTTATCCAGAGGCTGAACCTTAGGCGTTTGAGAACGAACCTTACCAGCCTTCGAAAGCGAACCATGAGTCGGCATAACAGCAAACCTCCAAAACCATTAATTAAAACAGCAACTCTTAAACCTTTTCGTAAAATAGCCATATAATGACGCAGCAGCTGAGCAGGGGTTGCCGAGCCTGGTTAAAGGCGCAGGCTTCAGGAGCCTGTCCCGAAGGGGTTCGTGGGTTCAAATCCCACCCCCTGCACTACCCTCAGGATTTTATGCATCCACGATTTTCCGACTTTAAAAGTTTCTATAACGTGTTTACTGAAACGCTGGAAAAGCATATCTCACTTCCGGAAAAGTTTTTGTTGGTGCATATCGCTCTCCATTTATTGCTGGATATATAGCTTTTTATGAAAATATGGAGGGTCAAACGCGGTATATACGAAGGTCTTTCGAGTTCAGAGTTATTGAACGACCTCATTGCGTTTCTGTGGCGTCTGCAGGATGGATAATGGTTTTATAAGTGTTATACATGTTGAAAGCTTTGATGGCGAAGTTGAAAAGGCATGGATTAAAGGTTTAGCCAAACAATTAGGAACCAAAAATTGCTGATAAACCTGCGCGAAACCCTAAAGCAACATAAACCATTAATTCCCAAGAAATACGTCAAACTTATCGAGTAAACGTTAGATTACAGCCATAAAAAACATCAAGCGCTATGCCCCAGCTTTGGCCGTTGCCGTCGACTTAAGTCAAAAAGAATAAGCCATCCACAACATCCATCTTAGTGTACATCCACCATTAGTTAATTCCAATAGTGAAGGACAATTACTCTGCCTTTTAAGCGCTGCCTCCGTTGTTATTTTGGCCGAAAATAACCACAACAACTACAAACCAAAATTTGGGTCAATGCGTTAAATGTCCAACTTTAATAATGTTTAGGACAGACAGCTATTAAAGACTCACTTCTGCTCAAAAACCCAAGAACACTGCTTTAACCGGGGGCTAAGAAAATGCCCATTAAATATTTACATGAAACAATGCACGCAACACAACTGTCTAAAACAAAATCACCTAAATACGAGGACTCAAAATATTTCGGTTAAACATTATTAACAGTACAATTTGAAAATGAGGGTATAGAAAATTTTCAAAAGAGTAAAAAGTTAATATGTGCCGCATCAATAACCACCCGAATGAAAGACCATTGTTAATTTTAGTTTTACATAACATAAAGTATTTCTTTTTTCCTATATTAATCGAGTTTAGCAAATGTTATAAGAACTTCTTCATTAAAATAAATGAGTTAATGAGGTGTGTGTTGACGTCGGAAGAAATGATAGTTGTGGGTGAAGAGGCTTTGAAAGTAGCGGACGCCCTAACTGAATCGAGTTTTCGAATTCTTCAGCTGATTTCCAAGGAGCGTCTTGATGTTTCGACAATTGCTAAGAGGTTGAATTTGAGTGAAGCCTACATTAGTGAACAAATTCATCGTTTAGAGGAGTTAAAGCTTGTGAAGGTGAGTTACGAGCCTGGGAGAAGGGGGATCCGAAAGATCTGCGAGTTAGCCGTTAAGAAGATAGTTATGGTGATCAAGCCTTAGATTTTTATTTTTTGGTGGGCCCCACTATATCTTTGAGTTCTGCAGTGTTTGTTTAACGAGATTAAGTCTCCAACGGCTTTTGATGATAGATATGGTATTAAAACTTCTACTGATCCAAGAAGCGGCTTTTATATCCAAGTTCTCTTGTTGTCTCTTCTGTTAAGCTTACATGTAAGTGGGCGATTTGCCACGTAGGCAAGAGCTTTACTTCTATGCCTGTAACACTGCCAATCAAGCGGGCGTCATCGCCGACTACGTTTTTTCTGGGAATGTGTTTACATTCACCATTATTTTTTACCTCTTAACTCCATTTTAATTTGAATTGCGTGTATAATATCACTGCGCGTGATTATTCCAACAAGTTTTCCATTCTCTTGAACGGGAAGGCGGCCTACGTTATATTTTGACATTTTCATTAGGACGTCCACGGCTGTTTCCTCAGGGCTTGCGCACTTAAGCTTCTCGCAAGATGTCATGGCGTCGCTTACTTTAGTTTCCTGCCACTTTTCTTTAGGAATCTTCTTTATGTCTTCAAGTGTAATAAGCCCAAGCAGTTTGGAGTCTTTTACAACGGGGAATCCCCCGTGTTTATATTTTATAAAGTGGGTTTCAACTATATCTTTAATTAGAGCGTCGGGATCAGCAGTATGAACCTCTCGGGTCATTATGTCGCGGACTAAAACGTCTGCTAAAGCTTCGCTTACAATGGTCTGTCTGTAGCTTGATTCTGCACCATTTTTCAAGAACCATCCTATTAGAATGAACCACAATCCTCCAAT
>CALJDG010000078.1 GCA_938023865.1 uncultured archaeon
CCTACTGCAGTATAAAATAGAGGATAAAAACTCTTATTAAAACAATTAGGCAACCAGCACCTGGGGCAAACATATGTTTTGGCAAATTCTTGGGAGGATTAGAGTTTGTTACGGCTAAGCTTTTTTCGTGCCTCCATTTCAGGTATCCATTCTTTTGCTAGCTTCTTTGGGAAATCGTTAAACATCCTCTTCAAAGTTGCTATTCTAAGCTTTCCAAGGGTTTTCTGGCACACGACGCACCTAAACCTAAAATGGGTCTCCTCAATTGGTTAATAGCGGCGGGTGGCAGTAGGGACAGAAAAGCTTCCATCCCTATAAATCGGCGGCTTTAACTGCCCTCCATCTCAACCCTTATAATCCCTTATAAGATGTGCTAAGCCTTCTCCCCCTCAGCCCTTTTCATCAAGTAATCCAGTCTATTTTCTCACTCATGTTTAGAAGCACAGATATAACATCCGAAAAGTCGAAAGTGTCCGGTCTACTACCTTCAACTTGGTTATTACGTAGTCTTATGGGCATGGAATAGTTATCTGTACTCCATCAACCTCAACCCTTTTAAGCCTTTTCAACGATTCTTGACTTAGACCAGCGCTGTTTGGAAAGAGGATATCTATTCCTGTTCGGTTATGTGTCAATAAACTTCATCACAGCCTTATCCATTATAATATAAAATGTACCTATTCGCCAAAATTTCTTGCAGTTTCTCCTTGGAAACATGTGAAATAAGCACTAGGTCTATGTCCGCTGAGGTTCTGGGTCTACCATAAAAATGTACCGGAATTTCCCAACAATCACATGCCTTATCCTAAACTTTTTAAGTCTTTCAACTAAATCCCTTAAGCAAAGCTTAACTTGTTCAGGTACATGACTCATGGCTATCTTAACCTTTAAATGGAGAGGAGAATATAAGCCTTATAAATTGGGGATTTATGAAATGAAGTTTGTTAAGCGGGGTTTATTTGAGGAGACTATGAAGATTCTTGCGGAACACGCTTACAAGATTCGTTTCGTCCCACATGAGATTATAGAAGATTATAATGCGACATATAACGTCGTTTTCGGAGGAAAATATATTACAACAAATGCTGCCAAGAAGCTGAAGGTTCCCTTGAATGAGATATGGATTTCTGAGATGTGGCGAACCTATGAAAAATACATAATTTTCCATGAGTTAAGAGAAATATATTATAGAGCAAACGGATTCAGTAGAGACGAAGCGCACGAAAAGGCTTCGCAAGACGGGTTTTATTTATGGAGTAAAGACGTTCTATTCAATAAAATGATTAGCGAAATTGAGGAAATGGACCGAAAGACAGCGAGGAAAAGAACAAAAAGCCAGGGGGGAGTTAAAACTAATCCTTAAACTTCTTAAGCCAAATAAACTCTTATTCAAGTTTAGGTGAAGCTTTATGGTTGTTGCCGGAAAGGTTTTTAGGCTTTCAGAACCGCTCCCACTGGACGATGTAGCTTCTAGGCTTGAAGGCTACCGTGTTGAAGAATCTTATGAGGAGGGCGACTACAAGTTTAAGCTTGTGACAGAGGTTGTTGGGCTTCTCCCAAAACCAGAGGAGAACATGCTTAGGGGCGTCTACTCCCACGACTACATAATCCACGTCTTCCATAGAGGCAAAGTTGCCCCCTTACCCCGTACGGTTGAAGCCCTCTTCAGCTTTTCCAAACTGGAGGACGCCACATTCCTAACTGTTGTTGAGAAGAAACGCATAGCCAACTTCATAGCCAACAAACTAAGCGAAATCCTCTTTGACCGTGTCGGCGGCATAGTGGAAGCCCGCATACCGCCTGAAACCCTCCGCGAGTTCCACCTAAAAAACCCAGAAGACACAAAAATCACTTTCTTTGATAATGTGGATATTCCCAATGTGAACAAGCTTTCGCTTTATGGCCCTGACTTGGTGAACACTTCGCTTTTTGAGGACTATTGCAAGCATGGCGACCTATGGTACATTGTGGCTAGAGCGAGGGAGTACGGCTATGTGGTTGGCATAACCAGAGACGCCTCAGTAACCATCTTCAACATAACAGATAAGGAGAAATACCTAGAATACGTGGCTAAAGAAGTGTATCCGCTAATCCTAAAGTAAGCGAGCTGAATATGCTTTACAGTTAAACTTCCATAAAACCGCGTTTGTGAAACCTTAATAGGGCGATTTTTAAATATCATTATTAAGCGTTGGAGGAAATTTGTTGGAATCTAAAAAAGGCGCGTCTTCACTTGGTTATGGCGTGGGTGCCCTTGCGGTTCTTGTTATCTCCCTAGGCTTCGCAGCTATTGTCTACGGCATTGGCATTGTTCCTTTTGAATATCTAAACCTTCCAGCATGGATTTTCGGTCCCCTAGGAGTTTACACTTTGCTTTATTCGTTTTTCAGCCCTAAAGACCCAATTTACTACCTTGTCTGGGGAATTATCATGACTTGCGTTGGTGTTGTTTCAGCAACCTATGCGGTCGTGCCTCCGCTTCTAATTCTGGGAATACTTTTAATTATAATGGCTGTTATAGGTATAGCTGCCTACAAGAGGAGTAAGTGATGAGCGGGAAAGACTATTTGGAAAGGGTTCGTGGGGAAAGAAGCCTTCTAGAGAGAATTATGGGCTATATACCGGGGTATAGGGGCTATAAGGAGAAAGAGCTTCGAAGGGAAAGCGATCGCCTCGTCCGGTTGGAAGTTGTAAATAGGCTTAAGGATGCGAAAACAATTTTCAAGAGAAGCTTCGCAAACCCGTCGGTTGCCCAAAAACTTTTCGGAGAGGACACATACAGGTATGAGGCGCTTCTTTCGCGTCTTGACAGGGTAACCCAAAGGATAGATAGGGCTGTTGCCGGATATGCTGGAATGTTTGACGCCGTCAAAGTGCGAGAGGACAAGCTCGACCAGGTTCTCCAGTATGATGTGAGCCTTATCGAAAAGGCTGAGTCTATAAGGTCAGATGTTGAAAAAATAGTTAAAATGGATGTTAGTGGGGGAAAATGGAGGCAAGCCATGGACGATTTAACATCCGAGGTTGAGGAGCTGGACAGGCTAATTGATCAGCGATCAGAAATCCTTAAGGGGCTGCAACGTTGATTTTAGCATTTTATCATTTTTATTTTGAACGGAGGTGAAATTTGATGCCCAAAGTCATAGAGTGGACGGGTGTAAGGGAAGGGGACATGGTTTGGAGATATCCTAATGAAGAAATAACGTGGGGTGACAACCTAATAGTCCATGAGTATGAGGCTGCAGTCTTCTTTAGGGATGGAAAGGCTTACGACGTTTTTAGAGCTGGACGCCACGTTTTAACGACGGCAAATCTTCCACTTCTCACTAAGGTATTATCCAAAATTGCCGGATTTGACAAGGTTCCATTCAGGTGTACAGTATTCTTTATATCCTTGAAGCAGTTTCAGGGAAGATTTGGCGCCCAGAGCCAGACAAAAGAGCTTGCACCAATAAAATTCTTTGGAAGCTTCTGGTTTAGGGTTGAGGAACCAAACCTCTTCGTTAACGAAGTTGTCGGAGGACAAGGAGCCTACACAACAGACAAGCTTCAAGACTTCTTGAGAGGCTACTTCAACGAGAGGCTTATTGACACTCTGAGCCAATACTCGCTCGCTGAGGTTTATGGAAAACTTGACGAAACAAGCCTCGTGGCTAAAAACATGCTTTTCGATGCCTTTTCAAGGATAGGCCTAGAACTGATAGATGTTAAATTTGAAGGAATTGACACAACTCCAGAATGGAGAGATAGGTTGTTCTACGTAAAAACTGGTGTTGCAGCAACTGAAGTGTTGAGGATGGAGACCGTTCAGAAGTCAAGTGAAAGCCTATCCAAAAGTCCAGGAGCGGCGGTAGGAGCGGGGGCAGTGATACTTCCACAAGTGCTTCAGCCAGCACCGGCGCCATCAGTGCCTATGGTGCTATGTCCAAAATGTAATTTCCAGAATCCACAGACGGCAAAGTTCTGTGGCAACTGTGGCGCGCCATTGCAAGCTGTTGGGGGAGTTAACTGTCCAAAATGTGGAACATTGAACCCTGCTGGAGCCAAATTCTGCTCAAACTGTGGAAACCCACTGCAACTAACCTTTAAATGTCCAAAGTGTGGAGGCGAGGTTCAAGCCGGGGCTAAATTCTGTCCAAACTGCGGAGAAAAACTCGCCTAGACTCTCTTTTCTTTAAAATCTTAAAGACGCTTTTATTTTGGCGAAGTTTAAGTCTTAATTAGCGGTGACTATAAAGGGTTGAGTATGGGTAGCAGCCTTAAGGGTTTGTGGCTGATCGTTTTAAGCGGTTATCCCGGTTCTGGCAAAACAATGCTTGCTAAAAGGCTTGTCGCCGACCACCAATATTTAGCCAGAATAGGCGTTGACGAGCTTAGACAAATGCTCTTTGATGAAGGTTTTCCATGCCGCGACGAATTTCTTGTTTACTCGCTTATTGCCGAAATGCGGGACGTCCTCCTAAAGAAAGGCTACAGCGTCGTTATAGACTCCACAGCCCCAGACAATGTTACCCGCGATTTTCTCTTAACATCGAAGTTTTCACTCGTCAACAGCCTACTTGTAGTTTTGAATGTTGAGAAGGAAATTTTGGTTGAGAGAAGCCTTGAACGGTTTGGCGCCGCCCGCCCCATAGAAGCTTATGATAAGCGATGGGAAAGCCCGAAGGGTGGAACAGCCATATTCAAGTTTAAGAGCAACACGCAGGAAGAGTTCGAAGCCTATTACGCTCGCCTAAAAGAGCTTCTGGAAAGTGAAACCCACCCTTTCAGGCCAGAATTCCAACAGAGGATCCTAACGTTGAAGGAGATAAGAAAAGCCCTCAAAAACTTCCTTAAGAAACGCCAATAGCCAAAACAGAAAAGCCTTACCAACTCATTTTTGAACGTTCTCAACTTCCCTTACTAGTAGGTTAATCCACTCCTTTGCCTGCTTCATGGTTTCCGCTCGTTTAGAATAGAGCCTTTCTCAATTCCGCCAGCCTTGGCTGAAAACCCTATGAAAGGCCAGAAGCGCGAGGTCACCGTCTTCATTTGCATCATTAATGCAAACTCTTGTAGGTGATGGAGAATTTGGAAGGCATTGAAGCTGCTGCCGGAAGCCGAAACTGTCACCAGTAGGCATGGCTTGCCCTTTAATGGATTTTTATCTTCACCGTGCCTTTCTAGGGTGAAATAGTCTAAGCAGCTTACTCTTTCAAGAAATACTTGAAACTTTGATGGAACATAAAAGTAGAATGGACAGGCAAATATTATACCGTCGGCTTGTTTCATTTCGGTGAGAAGCTTCTGGAAGTCATCGTCTTGGGCGCATTCGAAAGGTTTTGGTGCACATTTTTCGAAGCATAGTTCGCATGGTTTAATGTTTAACTCTGCCATCTGAACAATTTTCGTTTCATGGTAGGAGATGTCTTTTAACATTTCCTTTAACAGAAGATAGGAGTTTCCATCCTTTCTGTTAGAGCCAACAACGCCTAAAATTCTCATAATTCACCACAACTGAAACCAATTTCCTAATTGTTGTAGAAAAGTTTTCCTAAGTTTTTTATGTTTGATCGACTAACTACCTTATGTGGGAGGCTAAAATATTTGGAAGCTTATATTCTAATAAATGCTGAGGCTGGCATGATTTGGGAGGTTGCGGAGGCAGCTTTAAAGATTGATGGTGTTAGGATGGCTCACGCTGTGACTGGACAGTTTGACACTGTTGTTTATGTGGAGTTTGCGAAGGTTGAGGAGCTTGGAAAAATAATTGAGAGTGTTCAGCAGATTAGGGGTGTTCGCCGCACACAAACCTTGATTGCTGTTCCTCCACCCATAAGAAAATAGTTAGCATGTTGCTTTAGCCTAACGCCTAAATTATTCCAATCCAACTGCCGATGGCTTCTCCAAAATATGCGAGAACGGCGAAAACTATCAGCCTAGGCGTAAAACTCAAAATGAGGAAGGTTTTGATGCTTGTTTTTAACAGTCCGCAGACCAGCGCCAATAACTCTGCTGGCAGAAATGGAATAAAACCAAAAAGCGTGTAAAGAATCCAGCCCCAACGGTTCCATAAAAACGTTGCTTCTCCGAGTTTTTCAGCGCCCAACCTCTTGATCACGAAAGGTCTTCCTAAGTGATAAGCCAAAAAATAGTTTATTGTCATGCCTATTGTGTACCCAATTGTTGCGGTAAATACAAGCGGTAATGGATGGATTCCTAACGATGCTGCCACCACTACGAGTGCTGGGCTTCCGAGCGGGACAACCGTTCCAGCAACTATTGTAGCGAGGAAAACGCCTAAAACTCCATAATCCCTCGCAAAAGCTTTTACATCAGAAATTATTTGGAAACTGCCAATATTCACAGCTTTGAAGATGAATATTGCGGCCATTCCTATGGCGAGAAAAATTAGCCCAACGATTATGGCGGACTTAATCCATGAAGTTTTAATCACGTCTGAAAAATTTTGTTTCGCTTCCTTTTCTGCATTCGGCGTCATCTTCAAAATTCTATTCCTTCCCTCGCTTGGCAGCCTCTCTTGAAGGGATGTTTAACTTCCCGCATTTCTGTGACGAGGTCTGCAACATCAATTATTTCTTTTGGTGCATAGCGTCCAGTTAAAACTAGCTCCACATGTTTCGGTTTGCTTTTTATTAGCTCTAAAACTTTTTCTAGGCTTATGAGTTTAAGGTTTAAAGTCACGTTAATCTCGTCAAGTATGACTAAGTCGTATTCCCCGCTTTTGATGGTTTTCTCAGCCAGCTTGAAGGCTTCTTCTGCAAGCCAAACATCCTCTTCTGATGGGGGCTGCTGTGTCACAAATCTTCCCCTTCCAAAGGCTTTCAATGTGAGATTTGGCAATCTATCTACAATGTAGAGTTCTCCGTAGTCAAATCCACCTTTAATAAACTGTATAATGTAAACTTTTAGTCCTCTGCCTATAGCCCTCAATGCCAGTCCGAAGGCTGCTGAAGTTTTGCCCTTTCCATCCCCAGTGTAAACTTGGACAAGACCTTTTTCAAGCTTCGGCATTGGTTTTCAACCTTCTACTCAAACATTTGGTTTAGGAGTTTTTCAGCAGCTGATACCGGGTCTATTTCGCGTTCGACAATCCGCCTTAAAATTTCCTCAAAGCATTTTTCCCGCTTCAGCTTCTCAATAATTGAGCTTGTCACCTTATCCTTTATAGCTTCAACAAGCTCCGCTTCAGCCTTCTCCAAGCTTCTTTTGTGTAACAACCCTCTCTGGAGGAACTGCCAATGCTCCTCTATCTTCTCTATAAGTTGGGGAACGCCTTCGCTGGTGAGGGCAATAGTCTTTATTATTGGCGGCGTCCAAGCCTTCTCCTTATTATCCAGTTGTAGCATGGCTTGTATGTCCACCACAGCTTTGTCGGCGTTTTCGCGGTCAGCCTTGTTGACAACGAATATGTCGGCAATCTCCATTAAGCCAGCCTTTATGGCTTGAATTTCGTCGCCGAGTCCGGGAGCATGAATAACAATCACTGTTTGCGCCACCTTAATTATCTCCACTTCCGACTGTCCAGCGCCGACTGTTTCGACAATGATCACATCTTTTCCAGAAGCATCCAATATTTTCACGGCGTCCCTTGTGGCTTTGGCTATTCCTCCGGGATTGTTTCTCGTCGCCATGCTGCGAATAAAAACGCCATTGTCTGTGGTTAACTCTTGCATTCGGATTCTGTCGCCTAGGAAGGCTCCACCTGTGAAGGGGCTTGTTGGATCAACGGCTATAACACCGACAGTTTTGCCTCTCTGCCTATATTCGCGGACCATTTTCTCTATTAGGGTGCTTTTTCCAGAGCCTCCCGGCCCCGTCAAGCCTATAACGTGGGCTTTTCCAGTGTGGGGATAAACCGCCGCAATAAGGCTTTGGGCTTCTTCTGGGGTGTTCTCTGCCATAGTTATGGCTCTCGCTATGCTTTTTTTGTCCCCGGTGAGCACACCTTTGGCTATTTCTTCAATTTTCTGCAATTGCTTTTACCGTCTTTCTATCCTTTTTTCGGAGCATTCTCTAACACATACTTAATAATGGTTTCCGTAGGGGTTCCTGGTCCAAAAACCTCTCTTATCCCGATTTTTTTAAGCTCCGGGATGTCATCTTCTGGAATTATGCCTCCAGCGAACACTAGAACATCTGTTAAGCCTTTCTCTTTCAGCAGCTCCATTATTCTTGGGAAAAGTGCCATGTGCGCCCCTGACAAAATGCTTAAGCCTATAACGTCGACGTCTTCTTGCAGGGCTGTTTCAACAATTTGTTCCGGCGTCTGCCTTAATCCAGTGTAGATTACCTCCATTCCAGCGTCGCGTAAGGCTCTTGCAACAACTTTTGCCCCTCTGTCGTGGCTGTCCAGTCCTGGTTTGGCTATTAAAACTCTAATTTTTCTTCTACTCTGCATTTGCCTCGCTCCTTTACCTCTACTCAGTCTTAAATTATTATTAGTTCTTTATATTCTCCGTAAACTTTTCGTAAGACATTCATTATTTCGCCTAGGGTGGCGTAAGCCTTCACAGCTTCAATAATGGTTGGCATGAGATTTTCATCCTTCTCAGCTGCGTAGTGGAGTTTTTCCAGAACTTCCTTGACTTTTTTGTTGTCGCGTTCCCTTCGCAGTTTTTGCAGTCTCTCTATCTGCTTTTTCTCAACGCTTGGATCAACCCTTAAAAGCTTAACTGGGATTTCTTCGCCTTCTATTGAGTATTCGTTAACACCCACCAATATGCGTTTTTTCTCCTCTATCTCCCTCTGATAGCGATAGGCACTTTCAGCTATTTCTTTCTGGAAGAAACCCTTCTCGATGGCTGGGATTACACCACCCATGTCATCGATTTTTTGGATGTATTCCATTGCTTTCTCCTCCATCTCGTTGGTTAAAGCCTCCACATAGTAGGAGCCGGCAAGCGGGTCGACGGTGTTTGCCACTCCGCTTTCATAGGCTATTATCTGCTGAGTTCTTAACGCCACTCTGACGGATTCTTCCGTTGGCAAGCACAAGGCCTCGTCGAAGGAGTTTGTGTGCAGCGACTGAGTTCCGCCGAGAACGGCGGCTAAAGCCTGAATGGTTGTGCGGACAATGTTGTTTAAAGGTTGCTGTGCAGTTAAAGTGCAGCCGGAAGTTTGGACGTGCATGCGCATCCACATGGAACGAGGGTTTTTTGCGTGGAACCTTTCCTTCATTACTTTAGCCCAGAGACGTCTAGCAGCCCGGAATTTGGCTATTTCCTCGAAGAAATCGTTGTGGGAAGCAAAAAAGAAGGACAAACGGGGAGCAAAATCGTCCACCTTCAAGCCTCTTTTAAGGGTTTCCTCAACATAGGCTATACCATCGTAAAGAGTGAAAGCCAACTCTTGAAGTGCAGTGGCACCTGCCTCGCGGATGTGATATCCGCTTATGCTTATGGGATTCCACTTCGGCAAGTGTCTAGCACAGTATTCTATTACGTCGACTGAAAGCTTCAGTGAAGGCTTGGGCGGGAATATGCAGAGCTTCTGGGCGAAAAATTCTTTCAAATTATCGTTTTGTGTTGTGCCGCCCAATTTTGCGCGTGAAACTCCTTGCTTGTCGCCCACGGCGATATACAGGGCAAGCAGAACAGCCGCTGGGCCGTTAATAGTCATAGAAGTTGTGACCTTATCCAATGGTATGCCATCAAATAGAACTTCCATGTCTTGCAGTGATGATATGGCTACTCCGCAAACACCCACTTCGCCCCTTGCCATTGGGTGGTCGGAATCATAGCCCATAATTGTTGGATAATCAAAGGCTGTGCTCAGTCCGGTTTCGCCTTCGCTTAATAGGTATTTGAAGCGTTTGTTGGTATCCTCTGCTGTGCCATAGCCGGCGAACATCCGCATTGTCCATAGGCGTCCCCGGTACATGGTGGCATGTAAACCCCGCGTGAAGGGATACTCGCCTGGAAAACCCAAGTCCCTCATGTAATCCATGTCTTTGATGTCTTCCGGCGTGTACAGCCCTTTAATCATCATGCTAGAATGGTTCTTATACTCTTTTTGACGTTCTGGACATTGCCTAATCCAGTTTGGCAGCGTAGATTTTTCCCAACGTTCCCTCTCCTTGGCTATTTCCTCAATCTTCATCCTATCAAACATTATTTGTTAAACTCCAACACAAGTGGTTTTGTCTAAAATATTAGCGACAAGCCTAAAAAGTTATTTCTTAAACAAACCATGAAACAATGGTTTAAACAGGTGAATGTACGTATGGCTTTGAAGCGGAAAGGATTTTCCACAAAGGCTGTTCACGGTGGTGAAAAACCTGACGCCCTTGGAGCTGTTGCCACACCAATTTATGAAACCTCAGTTTTCGCCTTCACAAGCACCGAAGAGCTAATTGACGTCATGAGCGGAAAGGCTGGGGGCTACTTATACACAAGATTCGACAACCCAACTGTGCGGGCTGTTGAAAAGAAAATGGCGCTCTTGGAGAGTTCGGAGGATGCATGTGCCTTCGCTTCTGGGATGGCAGCTATAACAACGGTTATATTCACAATGGTCTCGGAGGGCGACCATATTGTTGCTTCAAGAGACCTTTACGGCGGAACCTTAAACTTCTTCCAAGAGTTTATGCCACGGTTTGGAGTTGAAGTAACCCTTGTTGACGCCACTGACATGGACGATGTGGAAAAGGCCATAAAAAGGAACACAATAGTTATTTATACTGAAACGCCAACCAATCCGCTATTGAAAATTGTAGATTTGCAGCATCTAGCGGCTATAGCCAAAAAGCATGGTATAACAACGATTGTTGACAGCACCCTCGCGACACCATATAATTTAAAACCAATAAAGTTTGGCATAGACGTAGTCGTTCACAGCGCCACAAAATACTTGGGCGGACACAACGACGTGACCGCTGGTATCGTCTGTGGTTCAAAAGATTTCATCCAAAATCTGAAGCGAAACCGAAAAATTTTGGGCGGGATCCTTGACGCAACAGCGGCTTGGCTTCTGCTGAGAGGCTTGAAAACGCTTGCGTTGAGGATGGAGAGGCACAACCAAAACGGAATGCAAATAGCCAAATTCTTGGAAAAACATCCGAAAGTCGAAAAAGTGTACTATCCGGGTTTGTCGAGTCACCCGCAGCACAGCCTAGCCAAAAAACAGATGCGCGGCTTCGGCGGAGTTGTAAGCTTCGAAATTAAAGGAGATTTTGAAAAAACAATGCAGTTTGTGGAAAGCCTAAAGCTTTGCCTTTTAGCGGCAAGTCTAGGTGGAACAGAAACTCTAGCAACACAGCCAGCCACATCATCCCACTACCTCATAACCCATGAACAACGCCAAAAACTTGGCATAACAGACCAGCTGGTACGCCTAGCCCTAGGAATAGAAGATCCAGAAGATATAATAGCAGACTTGAAACAAGCCCTAAACAAAATCTAGAACTTGTGGAAGATTTATGGAGCAAAGCCTCATATCAATCATATTCGCCACATTGAATGAAGAGAAATACATTGACAGGACGTTACGTGCCCTTAAGAAAATCTTGAATTCTTGCGGGATTAACGCCGAAATCATTGTTGTGGATAGTAGCGATAACAACTTAACCTTTCAGATTGCAAGTCGCTTCACTAATAAAGTTTTTAGGTTTAGTGAAATGGGAGTTGCGAAGGCGAGGAATTATGGGGCGTCAAAAGCTAACGGAGATATTCTCCTTTACATGGACGCCGACTCTATCCCTCAGAAGTGTATTTTCAAAGATTTGTTAGAAGTTTTTAAGGAAAAGGATATTGTTGCAGCAGTAACATACGTTCAGACCTACGATAAAAAGCCCACAATTGCACAGAAAATCTTCCACGCCATCGACATAACCTTCATAAAAACCTGCAAAACCCTTCCATTCTTGTTAAAATTTTACAATAGGGGCGATTTTTTCGCCGTAAAAAGGGATGCGTTTTATAAGGCTGGTGGGTTCGACGGAAAACTCAGCGTGATGGAAATAACAGACTTCATAGTTCGAGTCCAGCGCATCGGCAGAGTTGCAGTTCTAAATAAGCCAGTCTACGAATCAAGCAGAAGGTTGAAAAGCTGGGGTTTACTCAAAAGCCACATATACTGGTGGAAAAACTACCTATCCTACTATTTGCTTAAAAAACCGTTGGAAAAAATCTATCCAACAATAAGATAACCATTTTTGCGCCTAAAAGATTAAGTACGCGTTTATTCAAGGAAAAGAGGAGGTTAAAAGGGCTATTCGGCTGGTTTGAAGTAGGCCACGTCGTTTATGGAAGCTTTTCTTTCGCTGGGCGGCTTGAAAACGGCTTCAACCTTCATTCCAATGTAGACTTTGTCTGTTTCGCCTATTTTGTGAATTATTCCGCCGTGGGCGCCCTCAAACCTTATTAGCGCGTATATTTGGGGCTTTTCGAGTTTTTTGCCATCAACATCTATGGTGGCTATTGTGTATGTGTAGACTTCGCCTCTTTTGCCAACGTTAACCCATTCCTCGAGCTTTGCAAAGCATTTCTCGCAGTAAAGCCGTGGCGGAACAAAGATTACGCTGCATTTTGGGCATTTAGCCCCCATTATGCGAGTGTTTTCCTTAATCTCTTTGAAGAAGCGTTCTCCTGCGATGCCAAGAGTGTAGCGGTAGTCTGCTTCCATGTGGCCTATCCAGTGGTGGGCGTTTAGCGGGTTAGTTATTTTTTCCAAGCTCATGGGCTTTTCACTCCTTTATTGGTTTGAAGTATTTTATGTCCGTGATGGCGCCTGTGCGCTCTTCTGGCGGTTTCCAGACAGCTTTGACGCGCATGCCGATTTTGATTTCCTTCCAATCTCCGTATTCGCCTAACCAGTGGACTATGCCCATGTCTTCTGAGGCGCCGTCTAAGTTTATGATCGCCACCACTATGGGTTCTTTCAGTCTAGAGGCATCAGCTGCAATGAACGAGACTGAGAATGTGTTGATTACGCCAGTATCCTTTACATAAGTCCACCCGTCTGTTGGCTTGAAGCACCTTTCACAGTAAATCCGTGGCGGAATCATTATGCGTTTGCACTTGCTGCAAGTGGAAGCGATAATCTGCCCGTTCTTAAGCTCTTCTAGGAATCGGCTTATGGCTATGCCAGCACTCCAAGAGTATTTGGCTTTTGGACGGTAACTTTCAAAGAGCACTTTCCCTTCGCGGAAGTCTTTTGTCTCAGTCTCCTCTCCTGGAAAATGCTTAATTTTGGCGCTCATATTCTTCCCCTCTTTTAACGCCTTAACACTATTACTGAGCCGTACTGCATTAGGTCACCCCATGCTTGTGCTACTCCGGTTCTTGGGTCTCCGGGCACTTGTCTTTTGCCAGCCTCGCCCCGCAGTTGCCAGAAAATTTCACATACTTTCATCATTCCAGCCGCTGCTATTGGATTTCCACATCCCAGAAGTCCGCCTGACGGGCATGTGGGTAGGTCCCCGTCCCTTTGGGTTATGCCCTCCCTTGTCAGTTTTGGTGCTTCGCCCTTCTTGCATAGGAGTAAGCCTTCCATGTGGTGCAACTCTTTATAGTCGAAGGGGTCGTAGGGCTCTGCTACATCAATCTCTTTGGGCGGGTTTTTGATTCCAGCCATTCTATATGCCATGCGAGCCGCACACTCCACATAATCCGGGTAATACAAGTCACGGTCTGTCCAATGCGTTGAGTCTATACACCAGCCGACACCATCAATCCACACGGGGTTATCAGTAACCTCTTTAGCCACATCTTCAGAGACGAGCACCGCCGCGGCTGCACCGTCACTTGTCGGGCTCACATCTAAGCGTTGAACAGGCCAAGCCATTATTTCAGAGTTTAAGACGTCTTCAACTGTTATGTTGGCGGCCAACTGGGCTATGGGATTATCTAGGGCGTTCCGCTTGTTTTTAACAGAGACTAGGGCTATGTCCTCCTTCTTTATGTTGTGCTTGTGCATGTAACGGTTCATTTCCAAGGCGAAAATCCATATTAGGTTCATGCCAATGGGGCGTTCAAGTATCGGGTCAAATATTGTTGTGAAGGCGTATTGCGGATGCGGATAACAAGAAGACATTTTCTCTTCGCAGACAACTAGGCACGTGTCAAACTTTCCAGAGGCAACGTGCCACCAGCCCGCCAGAGGCGCAAAAACACCTGTTCCACCGCCAACGAAAACCCTTGTGTACGGCTTGTGGTAGGCTCCGGCTCCATCAGCCAAATATTCGCCTTTCATGTGGACTCCGTCGAAGGCGTCTGGCGCTGTTCCCATGACAACGCTTTGGATGTCTCGGAGCTCCATCCCAGCCTGTTCCAAAGCCATCTTTGCTGCATGGTACGACAACTCCTTCCCCGTCTCTTTTAAATTTCTTCTGAATAGAGTTACGCCTGCACCAACTATGGCTACTCTTTTCTTTCCAAACATGCCTCATGCACCTCCACTACTTAACATTGCTTAAAACAGCCACAGCGCCCGTTGCCGTTGGGATTCCACGCCATGTGTGGGCTAAACCTACCTCTGCGTCTTCAACTTGCCTTGCATCAGCCTCGCCCCTAAGCTGTAAGACAACTTCCAGCACTTTCTGCAGTCCAGAAGCCTCAAGCCCATAACCCATTCCTAACAGTCCTCCAGACGGATTCACTGGGAACTCACCGTCCAAGGCTGTTAAGCCCTCCTCCGTCAGTTTTCCAGCCATGCCATAATCGCAAAGTTTTAGGGCTTCCATGTGCTGCAGCTCCTTATAGGCGAACATGTCATGGATTTCTGCGAAGTCTATGTCCCTCCATGGATTGCTGATTTTCGCTTCTTTGTAGGCCATTTCAGCCGCCAGCCGTGTGTAAACAGCTCTCGTCCAGTCTCTTGTTTCTAGGCTTGGGGTTTCAGTGCACCATCCGACACCCTTAACCCAGACAGGCTTGTCCGTAAGCTTTTCAGCAACGTTTTCAGAGGCTAAAACTAGGACTATGCAGCCGTCTGCTGGTGTGCTAATTTCCAGCTTTTTCAGCGGGTGGAAAAGCCTCTCAGAACGCATGACCTGGTCTAGGGTTATTTTTGCACCATAAGCTGCATGCGGGTTGAGGATGGCGTTCTTCTTGTTTTTAACCACAACTTGGGCGCACTGCTCCTCGGTTGTGCCAGTTTCATGTAAGTAGCGGTTCATTTCCAAACCGGCGATGTAGTAGGGATGTCCGCCAAGAGGCCTATTAAAAATTGGGTCAAGCCCAAACTGCACAATATCCATGTATGTTAGTATGTCTGAGGCTTTGCTGTGGGCTTCCACAACCACAGTGTCAAAGTATCCAGTCTTTATCAGCATATAAGCCGTTGCCAGTCCAAGCATACCGTCGCCGGAAACAGTGAACAAGTGGCGTAGGGCAGCGCCGAGCTGGTCTGGCACGAACTCGTCGAATATGCTGAAGCCTTCCAAATAGTCTTCGGCGCACGTCACAAAAACGTCAACGTCTTCTCTTGGATTTATCCCGCCAGCGTCTTCATAGGCTTTAACAGCCGCCTCAAACATCAACTCTTTGTAGGAAAGCTCTGGTGTTATTGGTCTAAAGCCTACGCATCCAACACCAACAATTGCGACTTCGCTCATAATTTCTCCTTCCCCTTTTTTCCATTTTAGAGGCTATAGTTTAAACTGGTGTTCACATAAAACTTTTCGTGGAAAATAAGCGGAAGTGTTGAAGAAACTTAAATACTTGTTCGTTAACTAAGGATTTTCTCCACAAGGCTAACTCTGGGAGAAGTTTAAATTTGAAGGGGAAACCCCTCGCCTCAATAGTTTCTGCAGGGCTTTCAAAATTTGGGAAGCTTGAAGGCTTATACGCTCGCGAGATTTTTGCCCAAGCTGCAAAAGAGGCTTATGAACGCTGCCCAAAACTAGACCCAAAAAAGGACATAAAAGCCCTGTTTATTGGGCATATGGGTGAATCCTATGAGCATCAGGGGCATACTGGCGCCACGGCAGCAGACTGGGCTGGTTTGCTACACATACCCGCAACAAGAACTGAGGCGGCTTGCAGTTCTTCAGGCGCAGCTTTGAGGGCAGCCATATTTGCGGTTGCCTCAGGCCTATACGATGTGGTGATGGCTGGAGGCGTTGAAAAAATGACTCATCGAAGCACCCCAGAAGTCACGGAGTTTTTGGCTATGGCTTCAGATTTCCCCTTCGAACAGTGGCACGGCATAACCTTCCCGGGACTGTTTGCATTGATGGCTACAGCCCACATGCACAAGTACGGCACAACAGAAGGGCAGTTGGCCCATGTAGCCGTGAAAAACCATTACAATGGGAGCCTAAACCCCAAGGCGCACATGCAGAAGGAAATAACCCTAGAACAAGCCTTAACCTCACGGGTTATCGCTTGGCCCCTAAAGCTTTACGATTGCTCGCTAATAACCGATGGGGCAAGCTGCCTCATACTGACAAGGCCTGAAATAGCCAAACGGTACACGGATACGCCAGTGCACATAATTGGGAGCGGGCAAGCAAGCGACACCATAGGTATTTATGAAAGGGATGATTTCACATCGCTTAAGGCAGCCAAAATAGCGGCAAAACAAGCCTACGAAATGGCTGGTTTAACGCCGGAAGACATCGACGTGGCTGAGGTGCACGACTGCTTCACAATAGCCGAAATAATAGCCTACGAGGATTTAGGCTTCTGCAAGCCCGGCGAAGGCGGAAAACTAGCAGAAAAAGGCGAAACAACCTTGAAGGGCAGAATCCCCGTCAACACAAGCGGAGGCCTAAAGGCTAAAGGCCACCCAGTGGGCGCCACGGGAACAGCCCAAGCCTATGAAATATATTTGCAGCTTACTGGACAGGCTGACAAGCGACAAGTGGCAGACGCTGAAATAGGCTTAACCCATAATGTGGGCGGTTCAGGCGCAACAGCCACGGTCCACATCTACAGGAGGGGGTGAAAAGGGCATATGGCGGAACCACAAGCCTTTACCATAGAACAGTTCTACAAGAACATAAGCCAGAAAAA
>CALJDG010000079.1 GCA_938023865.1 uncultured archaeon
ATGCCCGTCCATCCGACCGAGAGGAGCCCGACCGGTCAGCCCGCCCCATCAGGCGTGGTAACCACCATCCCATAGCACCCCACCATGACCACCCACACCCATCAAGCACAAAAACCAGGTAACAAAAACCAAAAACACGCCCAAAAGTTTTTCTACAAGCCCGCAAAGCAGGTTACAGACTACGTTTACATAAGCATGATTTAACACGATTTAGTCGACAATTTTTCCAATTATGACTTCAATGCTTTTCTCTTCGGCTATTTTTCTTATTTCTTTGGCCGCTTCTCTTTTAGCTGAGAGTATTACTAGGATTTTTCTAGGCTCTCTAAAATATTTTGCCCTAGCGATCTCTACCTTTCTCAGTAGCTTCAGTATCTCATCTGCGGTCTCAGCATAACTTGTGGCCTCCCCAACTATCAGCGGCTCCTCCAAGAATAGGTTTATTTCCTCACCATTCACAAAACCTCTCACTAACTCCGCATACTCAGGTATATCCCCCGATTTCCTCATACCTGCAGTTAAGAATTTCCTAACGAATTCTTCGAATGTCAGTCCGGCAAACTTGCTTAGCTCGCCGAAGCCGCTTATCATTGCGGCCTCCAGAGAATTAAATCTTTTCTCAAGAGAATACACTCTCTTCTCCATTCTAATCTGCCCTTCCTGAAGTTGCTTTATGACTTCAAGCATTCTGTTGAAATCCTCTCTAAGCCTAATCTGCTCCTCCCTAAGCATATCAATTTCCTTCCAGATCTTTGTTTGCTCCTCTCTAAAGGCCTCGATCTCTTTCCAAATCTTTGCTTGTTCCTCTTTGAATGCCTCAATTTCCTTCCAGATCTTTGTTTGCTCCTCCCTGAGTCTAACCTGTTCCTTGCTAAGTCTAACCTGTTCTTCCGTGAGCTTGACTTGTTCCTCCCTAAGTTTGACCTGCTCCTCCGCTAGATTGTCAAGCCTCTTCAGTATCTCCAATAGCCCCAAATAGCCAGCCACAGCATAACGAAACTCTATATCTCTGTCCAAGAGTTCTAGGATTTCCTTTTTTAGCGACTCCATTTTGGTCAAATATCTAATGGGAATTGAGAGATATTTAAACTCTCTCAAGAAGTTATTAAGGAGAATGTATCCGCTGTTAAAGGGGTGGAAAATAACGCCGCCTAGAACACGGTTCTAGGCGGCAAATTTAGGAGTAAAATTAGGATTTACTGTGGCTGTCACGCTGGCAGAGCCATAAGCGATGCAGCAACTGACTACTCCTTCGAGGGGGCGGAAGAGTTCTATACGCCTGAGGCATATGCTGAGGCTGCTAGAAAAATTAAGGCTATGGGTTTCACGATACTGAAGTTTGATCTACATCCTCAATGCGCGGGGAAGGATGCTCTCATAGGTAATGTTCCAGCAAGTAAAGCGATCAAATATGAAGTTTCCGTTGTTGAAGCATTAAGAGAGGCAGTCGGGGATGATTTTCCGCTAGCCCTTGATTCTTATCAAGGAGGTACTGTGGAGGGCGCGATTAGATTTGATTTGGTAAAGCAGTTGATCCTTACGGCTTCAAAACGGTAACCAGATCCATTAAAACTCCCACATTAACTGGCGAGGACATATATACTGCAGCAAGTTTCAAACCGCTCATTGAAGAAAGAGCGGTGGATATAGTTGCACCAGACATAGCCACAAACGGCGGAATAATGGAGAACAAGAAGGCTGCCTGGCTGACAAACCTATATGGATTATCAATAGCTCCCTACTGCGCGGGGTCGCCAATATCAACTATGGCTAATGTCCATGCAACCGCAGCGATGCCTGAAAACTGAAGGGGTTGATAAGCCAATAATTAAAGGCGGATACATAAGTGTTCCAGAAAGACCGGGGCTAGGCGTGGAAATAAATGAGAATATCGCTAGGAAGCATCTTATGGATGGCGAAACCTGCTTTGAATAAAGCCTAAATCGACCTTCAAGGTTCCCTCCACCTAGCTTTAAATATCACGAGAAGCATGGAAACAATAATCATCCCTAAGAGAATAAGCCAGCGGATTAAAATATCCTCTTGCGAAAGCGGTATAAGCCCAGAATAAGTCCTAATCAGTCCGGCAACATTAGACGTTGGAAAAATGATGGATATCCATCTTAGTTCACCTAAAAGTTCTTCTGGATAATAGACCGGGGGAAGGAAAACCAAGCCTAGGCCGAGGATGTTAGATATATTGTTTAAGGTGTAAATACTTGCCCCTCTAAGATATGTGGATATGGTAAAACCTATACAGCTCAGTACAGCCCAGCATAAAAGCAAAGATGTAAATATCCACCCTAAAGATTGCAGTGGCAGAAAACCAAGCCCTATGGCTAATATTAAAAAGAAAATTATTCCGGGCAACGAAAGTATTAATGGGGCTAAGGCCACTCCCACCATATATGAAACCGGGTGAACTGGCATAGCCACAATCATTTCCCTAATCTTTACATATCTATCTAACGCAACATCTTGTATGGCTGAAGAAACACCTATAAAACCAACGGTGGAAATCACAGCTCCAACTATTCCGTAGCTTACTTCGCCTCCGAAGACCAGCATAAAGAACAGCGGCAATGCGCTTATCAATCCTATGACAATTAGCACTAATGGCTGCCTTTTTAAGTCTGGAATAGACTTTAGGGCAGCGACAACTAGAATATCTCTAATCATTTTTCCAATCATCATATTCTCCTCTAATGAGTCTCACAAAGATATCTTCAAGCGTGATAGGTGATGCTTCAGCCTTCAACCCGCATTTCAAAGCTTTTTTCACAAGTTCTACGGCTTCATCCCCATCATCAACATAAATTATTCTCCTATTGCCAAAACTCACTGAAAAGCTGCTGCTAACAAGCTTTTCCAACGCTTTCAAGTCTCCCTCAGCAATAACCCTGAATTTTTCCCTCGTCAATCCTTTAATTTCCTCCACAGTTCCTTGCGCTATTAGCCTGCCCCTGTCAATTACAGCCAGCCTATCAGAAACCATTTCGGCCTCCTCCATTATGTGAGTTGTTAAAAGAATCGTTTTGCCCTCTTCAACCATTTCCCTCAAGACGGCCCAGACTTTCCTCCTCGTAACAGCGTCTAAACCGCTTGTAGGTTCATCGAGCATTAGGACATCCGCATCTGAAGCTAAAGCCAACGCGATTATCGCCCTCTTTTTCTCACCACCAGAAAGCGTTGCGCATGCACGATCTTTTAAGTTCCATAGCTCCACAGCCTTCAAGGCTTTTTCAGAGTTTTCCTTAGCCTTTAGCTTGCTCATACCGCGAAGAAGCGAAAAATAGTAGCAGTACTCCCAAGGTGTAAAATTACCATATGTTGCCACATCTTGCGGAACAACGGCTATATGTCTCCGTACATCTTCATACTCATCTAGAACATTAAACCCTAAAACATACGCTTCGCCGCTTGTGGGCAAAAGCTGCGTGGAAATTATCCTGAGAAAAGTTGTTTTGCCAGCTCCGTTTGGACCAAGAAGAGTGAAGAGTTCACCCTTCCTAACCAATAGATTAACGCCCTTTAAAGCTTCGGTTTTCCCTTTATCTTGATATATTTTGACGAGATTAACAGTTTTCACCGCATCCATTAGGTTCAGCTCTTTAATTCAGCTCCAGCATAGCATTTAGGTAACACTACCATTGCTGCCCTCACTTATTTATCCAAGGTCTAAAAATGTTAGCTCCTACGCAGAATATTTCAACTTCTTCGTCGCCGTCATTTATGAATCTGTGAGGTATATCTGTTGGCAAATATATGCAATCTCCAGCTCTAACCTTAGCTTTTTCCTCCCCGATAATGATTGTTCCGTAACCCTTAATCATGTAATATACTTGCTCATGATCCTTGTGAGCATGAGGTTCTATTTCAACGCCTACTGGCACGGTAGTTATCCAGCACTTCCACATTGTTTGAAGGCATTCGCTTTCAGGATCCTTATTTGAGCTGTCCTCTAAGCTTGCACAGAAAAGGTCGCGATATAAGGCTTCCCCATGCTTACGTACAGCATAGACTCTATCTCTACTTTGCATTCTTATCATAATTTAATCTTTAGTAACCAATCTTTTAAGAATTATCCCTTTCAAGGGCATGTCTAATAATTACTGAACTTTGGCAAATTTTAGGTCGTCTCCATCTGGTATAGGGTTTTGAGGCATTTGAGGTCTGACAGGGTAAGCTTGAGGATTTCGTCGGGGTTTCTGACTTTTTGGGCGAACTTCGCAACCAGCTCAACGAAGGACCTGAGGGCCTCCATCGCCGCGTACCTGCATCTGGAGCCGACCGTTGCTAGGCCCACCCTCATCCAACCTATGGGTCCGCCTCTCTGGGAGCTGAGCTGAAGGAGATCGTGGGCTAGGAAGACCATGAGCCAGTGGCGTTTAATGCCGCGGAGCTTCCTCACCTCGTAGTCCTCCAGGCCCAGCTCCTGCCTCGCGTCCCTATAGGAGGAATCAACCCTCCAGCGTTTCAGGTACGTCTCGAGGATGGTCTTCACGTCCCAGTCAAGCCTGTTGGACGCTAAGATCTTAGGCTC
>CALJDG010000080.1 GCA_938023865.1 uncultured archaeon
CATGCCAGAACTTTACGGTGAACATTAACATCACTGAAGGCGTAAACGTAAACTCTTTTGAGCTTAAATTGGGCTTTAATCCGACAATATTGGAGGCATTAAAGGTTAATGAAGGCACATTTTTAAGCACTGCTGGACCAATTTCAATTATAAAATCTGAGATCAATAATGCAGAGGGTTACGTGCTATTTTCAGTAGCATTAGCTTCTCCCTCTGGAGCGAGCGGTAAAGGAGTACTAGCTAATGTAACTTTTCACGTGAAAGGTGTTGGCCAAACACCACTTAACCTCTATGAAACAACACTAAAAGACCCGGAAGGGCAACAATTATCACACACAGTTAAAGACGGCTTCTTCTCAAATGTACTTTTGACTATAGAAGGCACCATTGACTTCGTTCCACCCGTAATAAATCTTGGGATTAAGAAAGATTGGTTAGCCTGTTATATAGAACTC
This sequence comes from uncultured archaeon, assembly GCA_938023865.1. Lineage (GTDB taxonomy): Archaea > Thermoproteota > Bathyarchaeia > Bathyarchaeales > Bathycorpusculaceae > JAGTQI01. Next base: position 456 of record CALJDG010000080.1, read on the forward strand.
CCTGAAGACTATAACGTATCCAGCATCGTTTTAAGCTCTATCCGTTTAAACGAAACACTTCAAATAGTTGCAACAGCACCAGTAGAAATCGGCGATTATGACGGAGACTTAATCCAAGACTTAAAAGTTCACTTCAATAAGACAGCCGTTTCAGACATGATTAAAGCCAAGGGCATAAAAATGGGCAACGTAACTTTGAGCGTGACAGGGCTCCTTGCGGATGGAACTCCATTTGAAGGAAGTCAACTCATAAAAGTTAAAATGCCCGGCGACGTATACAACGACGGAACCGTCGACATATTCGACCTAGCTAACGCCGGTATCGCTCTCGGAGCAACCCCCGAAAATCCAAGATGGAAATGGGAAGCAGATGAAAACGAGGATGGCATAATTGAAGTTTTCGACTTAGTTTTAATATTAATAAACTTTGGAAACACGTACTAACTCCACTGGCACAAAATAAATCGATATTCTAGGTGACCCGAGTGAAAATGGCAAAAAGCTTGATTACCGGCAAAGTCAAAGAGCTTGAAACTCCTTTTAAGAAGCCATAGAAGACGGATAGTCATAGAAGTTTTAGGCGCAGAAATAACCCTAAGCCCCATCCACACATGCGCCATGAACTCCATACGCCAAGGAAGCGGACTAGCCATACGCTTCCCAAGGTTTACAGGAAACTATAGGCTTGACAAAGCTGCTGAAGACGCAACAACTATAAGCGAAATTGTTGAGATGTACCATAAACAACTGAAGAAAATTGCTGAAAGTTAGTCTAAAGTCTTTCCTTTATGAATTCTTGGGCTTTTTCCCAGAAATTCACCCGCATTTTTAATTAAAATTTTTACTTCGTCCTTGCTGAATACGACGCCTATCTCGTAGTCGCTGCTTTCCCTCATTTCAAAAGCTCTTCTAAAATATTGTGCGAATTTCTTGTCTAATAGGTTTGTTTTTATTATTCTTAGTCCGAATTCTGATATTAGTCCGGAATGGGTTTTTGCATCATATTTCGCTTATGAGTGGGCTTTTTCTACCCTTAAGGTCTTTCTCGTTTATGAATTTGAGGGTTACAAGTTTTCCATGTTCTGCGAGGATTTTGTCTGCGATAGATGAGGCTTGCTCCATTAATTTTTTGTTTTTTGTTATTATTGCTAAGTCAATGTCAGAGTCTAGTCTATAGTTGCCTTTGGCTATTGAGCCGAAGAGTATGATTTTTGCTTGTTTGCCGACGGGTTCGAATTGTTTTAGCATTTCTTCGTGAAATTTTAGCATTTCCGATGCACTTGCTCATGGAATTTAGGGCATTTGTTTATTTAAGTTTAGTTGGAAAATTGCTGGCTGTAACATTTTTCCGCAAAATTTTTAAAGGTTTATGAAGCGAAATTATTTGCTGAAAGGAGAGGCTAACTTTCTATAATGTTTGATGGGGCTTCCGTTCTGCCTCTTGCGGATGGAAGCCTCGATGAAGATGTTGTATAGGATTGTAAGGCCTCTTCTTGAAAAGAGAAAAATAAAGATGAGGAGAGAGGAGAAAGGAAAATGGAAAAAAGAATCATATCTGGGATGATGTTGGCGACTTTGATTTTAAATATATTGGTTGTTGTTAATGTTCAACTAACTCAGGCTTCTTCCGTTGATTACTGGTTCATGTTCCGTCACGATGAAAATCATACAGGATCTTCTTCCTCTAACGTCTCGTTTCCTCTAACCCTATTTAAGAACTTTACAACAACGGCTGCAGTTAGATCTTCACCAGCAGTTTTTGAAGATGTCGTTTACGTGGGTTCTTTGGATGGCTATGTATATAGGTGGAACATAAAAACTTATGAACAGAAGAAAAGTGCGAGGTTTGGCGCAATTTACTCTTCCCCAGCCATTGTTGAAGGTATAGTTTATGTCGGTTCTAATGATGGTAATGTTTATGCTTTAGACGCCAACACTCTCGCTGTCACAAGAAGTTATCCTACTGGTGGAGCTGTTAAGTCCTCGCCTGTTGTTGTTGACGGGGTTCTCTACGTTGGCTCTTCAGATGGATATCTGTATGCATGGGAAGCCTCAACAGGTCGAGAATTGTGGAAGTATTGGACAGCAGCGGCAATAGAATCCTCCCCCGCAATTTATGACGACACCATAGTTTTTGGCACTCTTGATGGGAGAATTTACGCTATAGAAAAAAGTGGGCGAACGAAATGGTACTTTTTAACTAATGGTCCAATTGTATCTTCGCCTGCAGTTGTTGGTGGCATTGTCTTTATAGGTTCTAATGACACAAAAGTTTATGCTTTAAACATAACTGATGGACAAAAAATATGGGACTATACAACCGGGGGAAATGTTACTTCTTCTCCAGCCGTTGCCTTTGGCATAGTTTTTGTAGGCTCTGATGATAGTTTCCTGTACGCTCTTAATGCAACATCAGCGCCTATAAGCCAAGAAGACAGATTGATATGGAAGAATAGTACTTTGGGACCAATTGCTTCGTCTCCAGCTGTAAGTGCCGATGGAAAAGTATTTGTTGGGTCGAATGATTATAGAATTTATGCCTTTAATGCTAATACTGGAACTCGGATTTGGAACTATACAACCGAGGGTTTTGTCGTTTCCTCACCAGCCATAGCTAAAGGAATGATTTTTGTTGGTTCCGATGATAATAAACTCTATATTTTTGTAACCAATACTCCGCCAGTAGCAATAATTGCTCATTATCCAGGAAGGCCTATTGTGACGCAGAAGGTGACATTTGATGGCTCGTATAGTTATGACAACGACCCAGGCGATTATATAACAAAGTATGAGTGGGATTTCGGAGATGGCACAACAGCGTCTGGCAAAATAGTTACCCATACTTATTATACTGCAAAAACCTATAAAGTATGTTTAACTGTAACAGACACGAGAGGAGCCATCAGCAAGGCCTGGAAATACCTTGTAATTTATGAAGCTTGGCCTATGTTTCGGCATGATCCAACCCGTATTAGCTATTCAACATCCCTTGCACCTATTGGAAATGAGACGTTATGGACCCTTAAAATAGGTCCTAATGTAAGTGGTGAACCTTGGATGTATCCATCACCTGCAGTTGTTGGCAACACCATCTTTATAAGCTCAACAAACTATACAGTTTACGCAATAAACATAAACGGCACGGAAATTTGGAGAAAACCGCTCGAACCATATCGAGTTTACTCTTCGCCAGCAGTTTCTGACGACATTATATTTATTGGAAACGAAATGGGGTATGTTTACGCATTGAATGCCACTGATGGAAATATAATATGGGTCAAACCAGTTAGTGCTGGGCCTCCTATATACTCATCACCAGTTATAGTTGATAATGTTCTATTCGTAAGTTCTCAAGATGGTCGAGTCTATGCTGTTGACAAAAATACCGGGTCAACAATAAAATCTAGTCAGTATTTAGGAGGAGCACTTGATTCATCACTTGCAGTTGCAGGTGGAAGAGTTTTTGTCGGTTCATATAACGGGAGTGTTTATGCTTTAAACCAAACAACTTTAGAAGTAATTTGGAACTTTCCCACGGGAGGCCATGTTAGATCTTCCCCGGCGGTGTTCGACGGTACCCTCTTCGTAGGTTCAGGAGATCGCAATTTATATGCACTAAAAGCAACAACCAACAAGCCCAATGGGGAAAAAATATGGAACTACTTAACTGGAGGTGAAATTCTCTCATCACCTGCAGTTGCATACGGGAAGGTGTTTGTCGGATCAAGGGACGGGAACATATACGTTTTTAATGCAACCACTGGCAGCAAAATTTGGAACAGCCCAATTGGTGAAATAGGCTGGTCTTCCCCCGCAATTGCAGAAGGAAAAGTCTTTGTCGGATCAAGGAACAAGAGAATCTATGCTTTAAAGGTTGAGGACGGATCAGTGATATGGAGTTATCAAACAGGCGGGCCTGTAGAATCCTCACCAGCCATTCTTAACGATATTCTTTACATCTGCTCACAAGACGGATTCATTTACGCCTTCCACAGCGAAGTTCACGACATAGCCATTTCAAATCTTGTCCTTGCTCAAAATTGGGTCTATCAAGGACAACCAGTAGATATTAGCCTAACACTAAAAAATGAAGGGACATTCAACGAAACCGACATAAACCTCACAGTCTACTTTAATAACAGTTTACTTGATAGTCGCCTCATAAATCTAAACCGTGGAGAAACAGTAACTTTAAAATTCCAATGGAACACGTCAAGCGTCGAACCAGCAAACTATACAATAAGCGCAAACGCCACAATACCAACCGACGACGACCCAACAGATAACACCTTTATCGATGGCGTCATCTTCATCAAGCCCCGCATCCAGCATGATATAGCCGTCATCAACGTAACACCATTAAAAACAGTTGTCGGACAAAACTATACTATGAACATAAAAGTTACAGTTGCCAATCAAGGCGACTTCACAGAAACCTTCAACGTTACTCTATACGTGAATACAACCGAAATAGAAACAAAAGAAATAACCCTAGAAAACGGAGAATCAACAACCCGAACCTTCACATGGAACACCACAGGCTATGCCAAAGGCAATTACACAATTTGGGCTTACGCATGGCCAGTACAAGGCGAAACAGACACAACAGACAACACGTTCTTTAATGGAATAGTGACTGTTGCTATGCAAGGAGACATTAATGCTGATGGCATCGTGGACATATTCGACTGTGTAAAAATAGCCATAGCCTTTGCATCCCAACCTGGCGATCCAAACTGGGACCCAGACGCCGACATAACCAACGACAAGCTAATCGACATATTCGACATAGTAATCGTAGCCCTACACTACGCAGAAACAGACCCATAAACGTTACAGTTGCTAATCAAGGCGACTATACAGAAACTTTCAATGTGACGCTTTATGTCAAAACAGCAGCACACAAACAAAAGAGGTTACCCTTAGAAACGGATTATCCTTGACGGTTACCTTCTTCTCGAACGCTCCAAACTTTATGTTCGGCAATTATAAATTTTGGGCTTATGCTTGGCCAATTCGGGATGGGGCTTACTTGGAAGGAAACACCCTTAATGATGGTTAGATTTTCGACCTTAACGCGGACTTTGAAGTCGACATTTACGATTGTGTAATTGTTGCGATCTCATTTGGCTTTCCGCCATATCATCCTTGTTCGGACTTAGATGCAGACAAAAAATAATGATAATTACATAGACATCTACGATTTAGTGATAATGGTTGCAGTAAACTTTGGAGAAACTTACCAATACTTGTAATAAACGTTATGGTTTAGTTGACTTGAACATTGTTCCATAAAATATTAAAAGAGGTTGTTTTTCTAAATTAAATTGAGGGTGAAAGGAAAATGTTAAAGAAAAAAGCTCTAGCAATGTTGCTGTTGCTTTGCTTTTCATCGTGGTTGATGTTTTCATTTTTGTCGCGCGCAGAGAATCCAATGCCAGATGACCCGTTGGTAAGGGCTTATGTATGGAAAAATTGTCCAACTCATGGATCTGCTTCGAAAGATTCAGGCTGGGTAAATGGTAATCCTGCTTCTGCCTATGCAGGGATAGCATGCTATGGTTTGGTGCCACCGCATGCTGCGGCCTCTTTCCAGCATATTTGGGCCTTAAAAACGACGTCAGGGAAGACAATAATACCTGCCGGATATGTTCTGGCTGTCGGAGTAGGGTGTAGTGCTGGAAAGAGTTATTGGGTGCAGGGTTTTCCCGAAGAGGTCATTGAATTGTGCTTCTCCCGAGGGATTGTTTTAAACCAGACATTAAACAGCTTCGCGGCCATCGAGTTAAAAGTTTTAGACTTAACTAACGATGTAATACTATATTATGCGAATGCTTCTGTAAGCCCAGAAGGTTTCAAAGTTTTTGGGCCCTCTGATTGGGAGAATTCGTGGACATATGAATTTATTGGGGCTGTGACTGGTATTAAGGCGCAATTTGAGCCGAAAAACGTCACGATTTCAGTGCCTGAAGGCAACGTTATCGAAGTGTTTTGCAATGCAACTGCCACAGCTAATGAGGATGGCGCAAGGTCTGCGGTGCAAGTGGATCAAGAATGGGTTCCATACATTCCACCCGAAGCAAATGTTGAACTTAGACATTGGGTTTCAAGCGGCATCTCTTACGTTAATGTTTCAATAACTTTTCCACATCTGATGTTTAACATTTCAAGCTGGGGAGACCCGATAATGATTGGAAACAGCATATCTGTTAATGCAGAAATTTGGGAATATACTGGTCCCACAATGCCGGTGACAAATACTGTTCAGCATACTTATGAGCTGGGAACTTTACCCCCTGGAGAGTACAATTTCACCTTTATGGCTTGGGGTCAAACCGTCAAAAGCATAACATTTAAAATAAAACATGATATAGCAATCACCAACGTTTGGCCTAAAAAGAACATTGTTCCACAAGGCATGACTTTCGATCCGCCCCGCAAGACTCTTGGCCTAATTATAGTGAACGTCACTAACCAGGGCGACTTTCCAGAAGTATTCAATTTAACAGTTTTCGAAGGCATAGAACCCGCACCCATACTTATTGAAAGATGGCCAGACCCGGATGGAAAACTGTCAGATGAATTCTGGACTTTGGGAGATGTAAACAGAGACGGCTACATTGACTATTATGACTTATGCCTAGTTATAGGAAACCTTGGACACATAGTACCACCAGGTCACCCTATCGACCTCGATGGCGACGGAAAAATCACCGTTAAGGATGTGATGGTGGTCAGCCAGCATTTCAATTTAACTATTTGGGATTGGTTCCACCTTCCACAAATAATTCAAGACTACGCCGTTGTAAGTCTAAACACTACATATTTCGAGTTTATTGGCTTCAGATGGAACACGACCGAAACGTCGTTTGGTAATTATACTTTTAGTGCTTATGCATGGCCAGTCCCGGACGAAGAAGACATTGAAAATAACGCTTTCAAGGATTGTTGGATCTACGTAGCTGGGAAAGGCGACATTAATGTTGATGAGATGGTCGACATTTTCGATATAGTGCTGGTTGCCCTTGCCTTCGATTCAGATTGTTCGCAACCCAATTGGAATCCAAACGCTGACATAAACGACGACTGCAAAGTAGACATATTCGATATTGTAATCGTAGCATTAAACTTTGGCGAAACCTATCAATATCCTTAGAAATCCATGGGCATCAAACTTACATGCAAAAATAGCCTCGCAACCTCCCATTTTTTTAAAATCGGGCCTACCGTATGCATATACTTTGAACTTGGCAACCCAGAATAGGCTGTTTTATTGACTGTACTCTCTATTCTCCACTCATTTTGTTGTTGTGGGGAGAAAAGGAGACATAACACTTAAATGTAAAATATTCAATACTATCCTTAGATCTACTCAAAGTTACTCCTTATGTCATAAAGCAAGTGAAAGGAGAGAGGAATGATAAAGAAAATTGTCTGCGTCTTAATGATTTTTATAATTATAAGTTCAATCAATGTGATGTTTACTAAGAATCTATCATATGCCAAGAATGGTGAAAACGAAATTTTCAATTACATCATTACTCAAGATAACAGCGACGAAACTCTATCCAATAACACCATTAGATCACGAAAATCTAATGAATTGAATGCTAATTGGCAGAGAATTTTCGATAGAAAAACTGATTTTGCACAGGAAAGTTCGGTTGAAGATCATTCTCAGAGTTTTGAAGATGGGCGATATAATAGGAGCCTCAATGTGAGTGGAGAATGGGCCAAATTTGCCCATCTTGAAGGCAACATTACGAGGTTGGTGGTTGGAATTGATGGCCAAAAATCCGCAAGTTTACCCGCTCTTGAAGAAATTATAGCGAGGTATCAAGCAAAAATTGTTAACAAAATTTGGATCAAAGGTGAGGTTAAAGCCGTCGTTGTCGAGGTTCCATTAGCTTCTGTTACAGACTTTGCGAAGGAAATGCGGATGAAAGAGTTGGTCAGCTACATTGAACCCAACATGAGGTTTCAGGCGATGCTTGTTCCCAACGACGCTTATTGGAACTTGCAGTGGGGACCTAAAAAAATAGGTGCTGATTGGGCTTGGAACACAACTATTGGCAGTTCTGAAGTTCTTTTGGCTGTTGTTGATACAGGCATATACTATTATCATGAAGACCTGGCATCAAACTATGTTGGTTTAGGCTACGACTGGGTTAACATGGATATGGATCCCTTAGATGACAATGGGCATGGCACCCATTGCGCCGGCATCATAGCTGCCGTCTTAAACAATGGAATAGGAATTGCAGGGATTGCTCAGGTTCGCATTATGGCTGAGAAAGTATTAACAGGGGGAGGATGGGGCTACGCGGACTGGGTTGCCAACGGCATTATACACGCTGCCGATCGGGGAGCTAAAATAATTAGTATGAGTTTGGGCGGATACGGCTATAGTGAACTGTTGCATGAGGCTATTAAGTACGCCTACGATAAAGGAGTGCTTCTAATAGCTGCTGCAGGAAACGATAATACCAACATGAAGGTTTATCCAGCTGGTTTTGACGAGGTGATTGCGGTGGCGGCCACCGACCAATCTGATAATAAAGCGTGGTTCTCAAATTGGGGCGACTGGGTTGAGTTGGCTGCTCCCGGAGTTGATATTTACTCCACAGTTTTATCTGGATACGATTATTTAAGTGGTACTTCCATGGCGTGTCCCCATGTTTCAGGCGTGGCAGCGCTTGTTTGGAGTCTTTATCCGAACAGAACAAGGGACTGGGTTAGACTTTGGTTAAGGTATACCGCCGACGATTTGGGGGATTCTGGATACGACTTTTATTATGGCTATGGAAGAGTAAACGCGAGAAAAGCCGTTGAAATGTCTCCGCCGCCTCATGAACTAATAGCCTTTGGGTTGACAACTCCGCCCTACGTGGAGCCTGGAAACGTCGGGATAATAAATGGCACGGTGATGAACTTTGGAGAAAACGTTGAAACTAGCATAAACGTTCAACTCATGGCCAACGGCATAGTGGTGGATTCAAAATTAATAGATAGTTTAGCTGTTGGAAACTTGGCAACCGTAAGCCTCTTTTGGAATCCAACAGTTGAAGGGCTATACAACATTACATTTTACGTTGTTCCAGTGGCGGGTGAAACAAATTTGGAAAATAATGTCCTCTCGAGGAATATTTACGTTGGGTTTCCAGTGAAGGCGGTAGTCTTGCATTCTGCCGGCAACGTTTACAGCGATATTATAACTAATTGGCAGGTGTTAAATAGCGAGTGGCACCTCTTCGGCGGCACCATGATCTACATCGACTATACAACGCTGAACAAGGAGGATATAACATACGAGGACATCGCCTCCACCAAGGCAGATGTATTAATTATTTCGTGCGCATACGACCCCTATGCAGGTTGGGAGTTTAAAGATTCCGAAATTGGGGCGATAACTAGGTATGTCTATGAAGGACACGGGTTTATAGCCACTGCAGGCACGTTTTATTATTATGTCCCCAACAATAACAAGTTGGCACCGCTTTTTGGGCTGAAACAGGACATAACATGGTATGCTACTGGAACAGACCTTTTGCACTTAATAAACGCGTCCCATCCGCTGTTCATGAAGGTTCCCAACCCTCTTGTATTTCCAGAGGTTGGAACTGCGATTCCAAGCGATGGTAGATGGGATTCAAACGAGCTGGTGGATGGCGCTTACCTTGCTTTGGGACATTTTAGAGAGAGCGCCATTGTTACGCGTAGGGGGTTAGTCTACATTTCACCATGGCTTGAAATTATACCGCCATACTACCATCATCATTTGCAACTGCTTTATAATGCCATCGTTTGGTCGCGTTACCAAAGGCCAGAACATGAACTCGAAGTGTCCCTTGAAGCCCCAAAATACCTCAAGCCAGGCGACTCATCAGTCCTCAACGCAACCGTCAAAAATGCAGGGTTAAACAACGAAACCAATGTTGAGCTGAATCTATTAATTGACGGCTTTATCGTATACAATGAGATAATTCCTATGTTATGCGTAGACGAGTCCCACACAATTAATTATTTTTGGACTCCTATCAAAGAGAAAATATATAACATAACCGCCTATGCGCCGCCATTGCTTGGCGAGGAAATCGTGCTAAATAATGTTGCAGCAAAAAAGGTGCGCGTGGCAGCGCCGATAAAAGTTGCGGTTCTGGGGGATTACATCTCACAGTTAACTGATCTTTTATTGGGAAATGGTATAACTGCTCAGGCTAGAGGGTGGGATATAATCGCAGACATTTATGAGTATGACGCCGTAGTGGTTAATAGGCCATCTGACCCTGGCGCAGAAACCTTTTTGACGTTTATTCAAGCGGCAGACCAGCATAATGTTGGTCTAGTTTTCACAAGTTCTTGGCCTGTTTACGAGTCCTATGGCATTTCACTTCTGCAATGGTATTTAGGCGACCCTCGAGGTCAAAGTCATGATTACGGTCGGGGGTCAGTTTATTACAAGGTAACCCAGGAACACCCGATTTTTGAAGGTTGGAGCATAGGCGATACAATATACATTATAACCAGTGGAGACAGGGACCATGCATGGTTCTGGGGATACACAGGGATAACGATAGCCGACCTTGGGGCCGATTACGCCGGTGTCAGGGGCGGGGGAGTCGCTTATAAAATCCGGGAAAGTGGTAATAAGCATCTTCTATTGGCGGGGCTTGCACCGCAGTGGTACGCGAACGTTATGCATTGGACAGAAGAAGCCAAAAACATTTTCGTCAATGGAGTATTCTGGGTTGTAACGCGGCCTGAGCATGATCTTGCAGCGTCTTTGGAAGCGCCTGATTTTCTCATGCCTGGTGCCTCAGCATTGTTGAATGCCACCGTTTTAAACCGCGGGCTTAAAAACGAAACAAACGTGGAGTTTCAGCTGTTAATAAATGGGGAACTGGTGCTTTCGCAAAATATCACTGAATTGGCGGTGGGCTCAGTGCATAAAATAACGTGTCTTTGGACTCCAACCATTGTAGGAGCATATAACATTACAGCTTATGTATTTCCTGTCGAAGGCGAAACTTTGATAGTTAACAATGTAGCCATGAAGCTTGTAAACGTTACTTATCCGCTAATTCACCCAATTGAGGGACAGTACGCCAACTACACATTCTATTATATAGATCCATCAACCGGAAAAGAAATAACCAGGGGGATATGGAACTTCTCCTATTCACGCTACATATGCCCCTCTAAGATAAACGTAACAATGTATATTCAAGACCCGTCTGGTTATGTTCAAAGCGGATGGTTAATTGTCAACATTTTTACAAGGCTGGTGGAAGCAGATAGCGGTATCGGCTGGGCTGGAATGTGGTATCCAGGCTGGATAGAAACAGATGTTGCAAAAGGTTCTGTGATAAACTTGTTGTGGGGTAACGCTACAATTATTGATGGTGAAGTTATCATGGTCGGCGGTGTTCCTATAGATTGCTGGGAAATAAGGATGGAGGAATACGGGTATGTATATAAATTCTTTTATGACAAGAAGTCGGGATTATGGACATGCATGGAGGCAACAGTTCCATCTTACATTAACATTTATCTGGTTTTAACGTCCACAAATGTGCCGATAGGGTTTAAATATGAACATGACTTGGCTGTTGGATTAGTTGCTCCTTTAAGGCTGCCTCCGGGAACAACAGCCATCATCAACGCGACCATTTATAACACTGGACTGTGCGACGAAGCAAACGTTAATTTACAACTCCTCATAAACGGAGAAGCTGTTGATTCACGTGTTATCCCTGAGCTGAAGAGTGGCAGCTATTATACTTTAAGCCATTCGTGGTCTTCGCTCTTGGAAGGTGCTTACAACATAACCGTCTACGCTCCTCCGCTTGAAGGTGAGGATTATTTAGAAAACAACGTTAAAACAAAAATTGTTCAAGTCGGATTAGTCCATGTTGCCTTAATATCTGACCATTTTGAACTTACAGCAATAACATACATATTAGATTCGATAGGTTTAGTTTACGATGTATACGATGATAATGGCGTCCATCTGTACACAAGCAACTTATCACTACTATTAAACTACAGGGTTGTAATATTTTATACAGACTATAGGTGGATAACACCTGGCGAGCAATCAGCCCTTAACTCCTACTTAGCCTCTGGTGGAAACCTCATAGTGACAGGCTTTGACTGTTTAGTTGGCGACACAAGACTGGCAGATGTTGTCCGTTCGGCAACGGTAGGTGACAACGTTGGTAAACCAGACTTGTATGTTGTGGATGCTGCTCATCCGATTATGAACGGTCCATATGGAAGTTTTCCAGCAGGCTACCATGTAAAAGACTTGTTCAGCGACTGTGACAGGGCTAAGGCTGACTTGTCCAGGGGGGCTGTAACAGTTGCCAGTTTGGGAGATGGATACGATAAAATAATAGCCACCGAGAACTTGCCTGGAAAAGTTGTTTTTTGGAATGGACGTGGAGATTATGATTGGACATTTAGCATGGAATGCCAAGCCATGTTTAAAAACATGATATTCTGGATGACTGTTAAACCTGAACATGACCTGGTTGTAACACTTGAAGCTCCAACATCTCTTAACACTGGAGAAACGGCAATGTTGAATGCAACCGTTAAAAACTTTGGTTTAAGCAATGAAACACATGTACAACTACGACTGATAATTAATAATGTTATTGTACTTTCAGAAGTGTTTCCAGAATTGCCGACTGGAGAGTTTCGCACGATCCACTATTTGTGGACTCCAACCATTGCAGGAGTATACAACATTACAGCCTACGCCCCTCCCGCAGCTGGAGAGGAGCTTGTTGCAAACAATAAAGCCACTAAAAATGTTTATGTAGGGATACCTCCACCTGGTGCCACCGTAGTCTACATTTCGCCTAGTTTCCTAAACGTCGCCGTGGGTGAGACATTCACCGTCAACGTTGATGTTGCCAACATTAGCGACCTATGTGGATACGAGTTTAAACTTTATTACCTCAGAAGCGTAGTAAACTGTGTTAATATATCCCTACCGCCTGGACATTTCTTAGAACCAGAAGACCCAAACAACCTTTTTGTAGTAAAGTTTGAATTTAACAATGAATATAACGTAACCCATGGGCGCATATGGGTTGCAGTGGCGCTGTTGGCTCCTGAAAAGCCTAAGAGCGGCAGCGGCGTTCTTGTGGCCGCCACCTTTCATGCAGTTGCTGTAGGGGAGACACCGTTAGATCTTTTCGGTACAAAATTTGCAAATATCAAGGCTGAACCTATTCCTCATACAGTTTTAGACGCATATGTTACGGTGGGGGAAGCTGGAGCCATAAGGGACATAGCCATAACAAGCGTTTCAACATCCCTTGAAGAGGCTTACGTTGGATGGGACATCCAAATATTTGTTACCGCGGTAAACTTAGGAAACGTTTCAGAAACCTTCAACGTAACCGTATATTACGACAACAACATTGGAGGCATCCAAACAATAAGCTTATCACCAAACGAGGAAACATTGTTAACCTTCAACTTAAGCACGTCCAAAATGGAGCTATACATTAATTATACTATATGGGCAGAGGCCCATCCCGTACCAGGCGAAACAAATCTTGACAACAACGTGTATATCGATGGATCGGTGAAAATAAAAATTATTGGCGACATCAACGGAGACAAAACCATCGATATATTTGACCTAGTCTCTTTAGGGCAAGCTTTCAGCACACAACCATCAGACCCAGCTTGGAATCCCGCCGCCGACATAAACCAAGACGGCATAGTTGACGTGTTTGACTTGGTGATTGTAGCAATACATTTCGGAGAAGCATACATCTGAGTTTCTTAGACCGTTTTAAATACATTAGCTTTCCAAATGGCAGAAGTTAGAGTATCATAAACAGCGTTTAAAGAACTGATCAACCTAAAACAATGCGTCCAGTTGTTGGAAGTGACTCGTTGTTTAATAATAAAGTTTTATAATGGGGATTGTTGAAAACGAGGCGGTAGGCGTTTTGATAGCCTTCTGTTAGATATGCAAATTTTATATGTGCTAATATTCCATTCCCAAACACTCCATCTTTTTTTCCGAGAAGTGTTTGAGCGATTATTAACTTATTTTGATCTGCTACGTGGTAAACAAAAAACGAATTGTCTGCAGTTTTATAACCGTGATTGTATGCGTGAACGGACATTTCATCTCCATTTGTTTTATCAAGAAAGTCTCCAGGAAACACTTCGGTAACCATAATTTTTTGAGGGTCAAATTCTATAACCACTTGCCACCCATAAACATCATATGCGTCTTCCACCTTCAACATAACCGTAAAATATCCTAGGGGTTTTAGAGAATTTTCAATTTTTGCTTCATTTAACCTCTGAGGGGGTAACATAGCCAAAACAATGCCAATCGCTGATAAGATTACATAAAAAATGAGCATAGACAATTTTTTACTGTTTATTCTCATTTTCCCACATTATTTTTTGAGTTAGTGATAATTAAATTTTGTTGTTATAAAAGGTTAAATAATTAAACAGGTGGTACATCTATCTCTGTTATGGCATTTTAACTAAGAATAAGAAAGCTGATTGTGTTAGGAAAAATTGAAAACGTGAGGATTTGAATATGTTTAAGGAGAAATGGCTTTAAATTCCAACTAGGGTTAGACTAATTGCACATCATGGGAAAAAGAATTAGAGTTGCCCGTCAATTCAGCGTTTGCATAGCTAAACTTAGTAGGATATTTTATGTTACATCATTTTTGGTCATTGTGAACGGGTATTTCGGTTTAGCTTATTCCAACAGTTCAGATGTCCCCTTTTCCATTCAAGAAG
>CALJDG010000081.1 GCA_938023865.1 uncultured archaeon
ATCACCCCTAAACATGCTTAAAGGAGGCTTGCACATGCTCATAGCCAATCAAATAAACAAAATACTTCCACCAGAAAAACTCATATTTCTCCCACCCTAAATCAAACAATTACCGTTTCCATTAATCATCGTTAACAGAACAATAAATATTTTGCTTTAGTTTCGACACTATGTTTCGTTTCATTATCATTTTTCTTTACTAATTGGCATTCAGGAATCGTTAAAGGCCCGTAGCGATGATTAGAATTTATTAACCTTTTTACATCAACATTTGTTCACACAAACCATGAACGCTTATTAGGAGTATACTGGCATTTCTTTTGCTTGTCTTTTTTGTTTTGTGTTAATTCATAATTCAAACAGCGAAAAAGACCTTAAATTCCCTGCCAGTTTAGTGTTTAGTATAAATTTTGAATATAAATTTAAATATAAACGTGTGAAATGGCTTAATTGTGAGGGCTAAGTATGAGCCAAGAATTTAACCCTTGGTTTGGCTATATGGGACATATTCTAAGGATAAACTTAACAAACCACAAACATACCATTGAACCTTTAAAGAAGGATCTGGTGGAAAGCTTCATTGGCGGCCGTGGGTTTGGAATTAAGATTCTCTTTGACGAAGTGCCAAAGGGTGTGGATCCACTAGGCCCAAGTAACAAGCTGATTTTCTCAACAGGTCCTCTAACAGGCACAAAAGTGCAGTCGGCAAGCAGGTGGATTGCACAGTTTAAGTCTCCGCTCACAGATGCTTACTGCAGAAGCGTCGGTGGGGGCTTTTTCGGCGCCGAGCTTAAGTTTGCAGGGTATGATGCGATAATCGTGGAGGGCAGATCCGAAAAGCCTGTTTATGTGTGGATAAACGATGACAAGGTGGAGATTAGAGACGCTGCTGACGTTTGGAGCATGACTACTTACGCCGCTCAAGAGTTTCTTAGGGAAAAAACCGATGAAAAAGCCAGAATGGTTACAATAGGGCCTGCTGGAGAGAGGCTTGTAAAAATCTCTGCTCTAGTAACAGACGACATGAGAACTGCCGCCAGGGGCGGCGGAGGGGCGGTGATGGGCTCGAAAAACCTAAAAGCCATTGTAGTGAAGGGATCTAAGAAGGCTACAATACACAATGAGAAAGCCTTCGACGAGGCGGTTAAGGAGCAAATAGAAACTTACCGCAAAAACCCAGCCTTTGAGCACTTTAAGAATCTTGGCACGAACTCCATTGTATACCTCTTCTACACCATTGGCCACTTCCCAACATATAACTTTAAACAACTTCCATTTGAAGGAGCCGGTAGGTTTACGCCGGAAATTTTGGCCAGCTACGTGGTTAAACATAATGGATGCTACGGCTGCATGGTAAGATGCTGGAAAACCTTCAAGGTTACCCACGGCCCGTACGCTGGTATTGCATGGGACTTCCCAGAATATGAAACTCACTGGTCTTATGGAGGCCTCCTAGGAAACTGTAACATAGAATCAATCACTTATGCTAACATGCTCTCAGACCTTTACGGCTTAGACACCATTTCAACTGGGGTTGCCATAGCTTTTGCCACCGAACTTTATGAGAAGGGCATTATAGGCAAAAGTGAAACTGACGGGCTTGAGCTTAAATGGGGCAGCCCAGAGGCAATGGTAGAGCTTGTGAAGCGCATCGCCCTCAGAATAGGCTTAGGTTCTCTGCTGGGCGAAGGAGTTAAAAGGGCTGCCGAAGCCATAGGAAGGGGCGCTGAAAAATATGCAATACATGTTAAAGGTCTTGAGCTTCCGGCGTATGACCCCCGCTCGGCAAAGGCTCATGGGCTTAGCTTTGCCACCTCTCCCATAGGGGCGAGCCACTGCATAGGCTGGAACAAGTTTGAAATTATGGGAATACCGAGAAAGGTGGATCCTTTCGGCGTGGAGGGCAAGGGCGAAATAACGAAATATGTTCAGGATGAAACTGCAGCGGCTGAAACGGCAATTTTCTGCCTTTTCACCCTTACTAACGAGATGGTAACTCTAGACCTCTACAGCAAACTTCTCTATCCTGCAACGGGCATAGAGAAGTTCAAGGACCCGAGGTACTTGTGGCTGGTGGGCGAGAGAATCTTCAACCTTGAAAGGATTTTTAACATCCGAGAAGGTTTCGACGTAAGCCAAGACACCATGCCAGAGAGAATTCTTAAGGAACCAGTGCCCAGGGAACCATCAAAGGGGCAGGTCTTCGAACTTGATATACTCCTCAAAGACTACTATAAGGTTAGGGGATGGAACGAGCGGGGAATACCCACAAAGGAAAAGCTGAAAGAACTGGAACTAAGTGAGGCAGCTAAGGAGCTTAAAGTAGCTTAAGGCTTAAGTCATAACCCCCCATTTTTATATTTGTGGTTTAAATGAAGGTTCGCGTGAAGTTCGTCGGCGAAATGCGTAAAAGGTTTGGCATGGAAGATTTTTGGCTGATCCTTCA
This sequence comes from uncultured archaeon, assembly GCA_938023865.1. GTDB lineage: Archaea > Thermoproteota > Bathyarchaeia > Bathyarchaeales > Bathycorpusculaceae > JAGTQI01. The sequence goes on from CALJDG010000081.1 coordinate 2,447, forward strand.
CAATGAAACCACAGTGAAAGAAATTTTAGCCAAACTCGAAAGAGAAAAAGGAATAAAAATAGACCTTAAAGACGACAGTATCGTGGTTTTAGTTAACGGTAGACGCGTAGAATTCCTCGGCGGGTTGACGGCTGCCATTAAGGACATGGATGAGATTGTGGTTATGCCCATAATAGCTGGAGGCTAATTTCCATCACCCTATTTTCTGCAGCATCCCGCAAAATCAAACGTCATAAACCCGTCCAAAAGGTTTTTACAAATTCTGGGATACCAGAAAATCCATCAACAACGAACTGGACGGCTATGGTGGCCATTAATGGCGCCATAAGCCTTTATATGACCGCCGAGCCTAAATTTTAAGAAATTGTATATGGGATTAATGAAGCTAAGGATTATTGGGCTATTATAAACACTATCAAAACCGCTATGGTGGTTATTAATAGGCTATATGCTTGAAGGTTTATGATGGTTGTTGTTTGGCCGTTGCCAAATTGGACTCGTTTGTTTCCCAGTTTGGAAAAGCGTCTTTTCAATTTGCACGTAAAGCGTGGTTGTGTAAGTTTTTATGGCCTAACATTTGCTGAAACCTAGGAAGATCTTTTGTTTTATAGTATTCCATAAAGGCTTCCCAGTATTGAAAGTGTGGAAAGCTTTTTAGGCATGCGCCGTTCGGAGTGTACACAATTTTTATATAGTATAGGCGAACTTAAGGAATAAAAATTGAAGGAGAGTTCTGGCAATTGGTGATCAAGAGTTTAAGCGTCAAAAAGTCAAAATTAAAAATGTGGGCAAGAGAAAATATGAAAGGTGTGGAGAACGAAACTATCCCCTCGTTTACTCCAGACTTGTCTGAACTCGATGAGGAAGGCATAAGATGGGATGTTCAACAAGCTATAAAACATGGATTTTTCTCTACACTTTGTACATGTGAAGCTGGGTTGACTTTTGAAGAAGCGAAAAGATTTGTAGATATAGTGGCTAATGAAGCTCAAGACAAAATTCATGTTTCGGTTACACTGCTCTTTGATTCATTAGATAAAAACTTTGAAATGTTAAAGCATGCTGAAAGGGCTGGATGTGATACAGTTTTGCTCGGCTATCCACCTAACTACTATCCCGAATCTGAAAAAGAAGTTTACGAAATTACAGAGGAGATGTGCGAATCTACGAACCTTGCTATAGTCTTATATCCCCATCCGCAATATAACTTTGAAAGGTTTCACCCAAGCGGGTTTCCCCCCAAACTTTTGGAGCAATTTGCAGAGTTCGATAATGTAGTGGCAGTAAAAGTAGGAGAGCACGGTCTTGCAGCTGAGTGTGTTCGCCGTTTCGGCGATAAGCTTCTGGTTTCAATGCCGCAGGAAAGGTATTTACCACTAAATTTTCTGGCATTTAAGCAGCAGTGGATAGGAGCTGGACCATATGAAGTGTACCAATCACCTCAGGATCAGTATCTGGTTAGATATTTCAAACTTATGATGGATGGCGAAATGGAGAAGGCTATGGAAATTTACTGGAAACTTACCCCAGTTAGAATTCTTTTCGAGCGGCAGCACGAACCTACTGCATTGTTAGGCACATACCACTGGAATCTCCACAAATTTTATCAATGGTTAGTTGGTGGAAATGGAGGTCTTGTAAGGCAGCCTTGCATGAAATTGTATATCCACGATATGGAACAGACCAAGTTAATGATGATGATGGCCGGAATAAACATAAGGGAAGCACCTTACGAAGAGTTTTTCATGGGTAGGAGCAACTACAACAAGTTAAAAAAATAAATAATTACGCGCACGAAAAATATTAATTAAGTGAGTATTAAATGAACACAGAAGAATTAATGATAAATGTATCTGACGTCTCACTTTACGATATTAATGATCAAAAAGTTTCCTTATCCAGCTTCAAGGGCTCAATTCTAGTTTTATCCGGAGGAGGCAGCCAAGCAGCAATGGAAGAGGCAAAAAGATGGAGAAAAGCTCTTGAAGAGTACGCAATCCACGAAAGTGTCAAATACATCGAAGTTGCATTTGTTGGAAAATTACCGCCATTCTTCCCAAAGCAATTTATAAAAAATAATATAATAAAAGATGTAAGGAAAGAGGGTTTTACCACACCACCTTTAATAGATTGGGATGGAAAAGCGTCAGAGATTTTAGGTGTTATTAAATCTAACCTTTGCAACATTTTTGTGATAGACAAACATGGTTTTCTCCGCTATAAAATGGTTGAGAAGTACTCGCAAGAAGCTCTGAACAAAATAAAAGATTACATCAAGAAATTGGCATTTCCATAGCTGAAAAATAACAGCTCTTCTGGTCTGACATATTCAGGTGGGTGGAAATATGGCACGACGGGCATCAGAGATGTATATATTTAAAGAGGTTACACTTTAATAGGACAATCTCTAGACGCTCCGATTAGCTACGCTACTTTGATTTTCGAGGACCAAAAGATTAGGTGAGGGGATTTAAGTCATCCATCTCTCTATAGGAATTGGGGACCGGGCATCACGGGCTCGTGTTTCTAAAAAGCGAAGGGGATTTGAGATAGCCATATTGGATCGAAGTATCATGATAAAGCGTCATTCATGGTCCTTGTTCCAAAACACTTTTCAAAGCTAATAATTACACCAGCTAGAAAGTTGTTAAAAAGGAAGGACCTGAAAATGTAAAATAACCCTTCCATAATTCTTCTCCACGGAACATGGTGGTTCTGCTCTCCATTCCATCAATTTTACCTCCCAACATAGGTCTGAATATTATTTGACAATTTCTTTTAGTCGCTGTTAACAGAAAACTGTTAGAAGACGTTAAGTTTGCCTCTTTTAGCTTACACCCAAAATAAACAACGGAGGAGCTCTTTGGAAGGGAAAATGAAATCGAAGAACTTGTCCGCCTAATTGAAGCTAAGAGATGGGTTGCCGTTCTTGGGCCAAGAATGGTGGGGAAAACAAGCCTGGTTAAGGCAGCAAACAGAAAACTTGAAGGCATGGGCATTAAGGCAATTTACGTTAACCTTTGGGGGGTGAGGGGGACTCATGGCTTGTTAAATGCTCTAGCGCAAGGGCTCAATCAAGAAAGAAGCATACTGCAGAAGATTAGGAGCATTGCTGAACGTATAGAGGGAGTGTCGATTGGGGCAGAGGGCGTCTCCATTTCTTTGTCTAGAAGGCCCATGACAACGATGTGGGATCTGTTAGCCGCTATAGGAAAGCAAGCGGGAGATTGTGTCATCGAACTTGATGAAGTTCAGGAGCTATCAGTAATTTCATGGCATCTTCTTAAACTGCTTGCCAACATTTTCAACACGTATCCAAACATAGTCTTCATCTTCACCGGCTCCATGTTTGGTCTTATGAAGACACTACTCGAACCAAAATCAACCTCACCACTTTACGGAAGATCACCAGCGAGGCTATACCTTCAGCCTTTTACAAGAGAAAAAGCAGCAGAATTCCTGAGAAAGGGATTTCAAGAATACCGCGAACCCATAAGAGAAGCAGAGGTAAACGAGGCTGTTGAAAAGCTCGATGGTATTCCAGGCTGGCTGACCTTGTATGGAAATAACGCTGCAGTCCGAAAAATGCCTCATGATAAAGCACTACAAGAAACAATAATGGAGGGCACAAAAATAGTTAAAGACGAACTTGAACACTTTCTAGAGGGAAGAGACAGAACACTCTACATAACAACACTTAAAGTCACAGCCATATCAGCCCGCTGGAAAGAAATAAAAAACGCAATAGAAACACGAAAAGGTTCCTCAGTAAACGACGCAACAATACAGAACATAATAGAAAACCTAAAGGCAGCAATGCTAATAAATGAACATGAAGGAGTATACACGATCAAAGACCCGATGCTAAAAACCCTCCTATTAACTTCACAAATCACTTAATAGGGTTAAGCACTTAAGACGCTAAAAACAAATCTACGCAAAAACTATAACGCTATTTTTACTAAAGCACAATTCAAAACCAGCCCCATTTCTTTTCTTCCTCAAAGTTCATTCCTTTAGTTGGGGTTAAGAGAAAAAGCAACCTTAAACTGTTAGAAAAATAGTGGGATTTGCGAGAGAAATCTCCATGTCGTGGTGGGTTCAAATCCCACCCCCGGCTTCTAGGATGAACCCCCGGCTTTCTACTTGCGTTTCCTGAAAAACTTGAGGCCTTCATGTTCACATACATATCAAAGCCCGCCTCTATCAGTTGAGTAACCTCCTCTTTTGAAAAGGCAACCCTACACACATATTCGTCCTCTTTAAAATTGACAAGCTGTGTATAAACCGCGTGTTCTTAATGTTCTTATGCCCCAACAAGCGCATTACATGAAGAATGTCTTTTGTCTTAGCTATTCTATTGTAGCCTTCCAG
>CALJDG010000082.1 GCA_938023865.1 uncultured archaeon
GTATGGGTTTATGTGGAAGCCGCATTGGTTCGGGCCTGAGGGCACAACTATCTCCCTCATACCGCTCACACCCCTAGCCCCAACAACAACAGGCTTAGCCATACTCATAGCCTCAGTACAAACAATACCAAAAGGCTCATATAGGCTGGGAAAGACCGCTAAGTCGCATGCTGCGTAATGGGCTATTTTCTCCTTTTCAGTTAGAAATCTTGGGCAGATTTTCACGTTTTTCTGCAGATTAAATCTGTTGATTAGCAATTTCAGATACGGTTCCATTGCGCCAACGCCAACTATCAGAAGCCTTGCCTTCGGAACATTCTCGATGACCCTGCTCATTGCTAATACAAGCCTATCCACACCCTTGATTATGGTGAGCCTTCCGATATAGAGCAGAAGAGGCTCATCATCCTCTACTCCATAAGATCTTCTGAGGCTCAAGGCTTCCTCAGCGCTAACTTTTTTTGGATCATATTTTTCCGGGTCTATGCCATTATAACAGACTTCAATTTTTTCACTTTGAAATCCTAGGTCTTTAAGTTCGTCTCTCATAGCGTACGAGACCGTTATATTTTTATCGGCGACCTCTCCGCCCTTATGTTCTATGCTGCTTATTATTTCCGATCCGTTTCCCAGGGTTCTTCCCTTCTCGGTTGAGTGGATGTGGAAGGCAAGCGGCATTCTCAGCTCCTTCTTCACTGTTATTGCGGATATTACTGATAGCCAGTCGTGCGCAACGACAATATCGTATTTTAACCCATCCCTACGTGCTATTTCATTAATGAACCCATGGGCGCTTAAAATGTTGTATGTGAAAACCTTTGAGAATAAATCTATCCCCCTACCCCACTTCTTAACATCCTCAGCAATTATGTGCGGCAGCGAATCTGAAATATCTATGTGCACCGGTCTATGCACCTCCACACCACGCCACATCTCCCTAATTGGCAGCGAAGCCTCATCATCATTCATTGTGAAAACTGAAACCTCATGCCCCATCATAACAATACGCCTAGCAACCTCCATAGCGTATGTTCCAAGCCCGCCAACAATCTTTGGCGGGAACTCGTATACGAAGAAGGCAATTTTCATATTTTTCCCACTTTCATTTACTTCATTCTACTTATTATATTTTCTAAAGAACACGACATGAAACTCTGAATCATCCTCTTCGCATAGGATATGCTCAATCTGAACATATAATATAAGAGTGCACTGCCAGGCCTTTTTATCTCCAAGACTTCAAGAAAATCTGAAGATTCCACACAGCATACCACTCAGAAAGCTTCAATCATTCGTGGAATACAAGGCAAACCTTGAAGGGATAGAGGTGAGATACCTAACAAGGGAGGAGACCAAAAACACCTCTAAAACATGCAATAGATGCGGGCATGCTGCCAAAAAAGTTAAAGAAAGAACCTTTAAATGCGAAAAATGCGGTATGGAATACGACGGAGACTTAAACGCATGTATGAACATAGCCCTAGGGTAACGAGCTCTATGGGATGGAGGAGCCGTGAACCTCTCAAACCAGCAGATGCGACTGAAAGTGAAAAGCCCCAGGCGAACTCTGGAAGCTCCCTGCGAAAGATGGGGGTAGTTCACTCTTAGAGTTTAGCTTCCTCAATTATTGTTTGGGCTATTTTCTTCACGTCACCCATATAGATGTCAAGCGTCGGAACCTTCTTCAAATACTTCGATATGACTATTTCGTAATCAATTTTTTTCCCAGTGTTCTCGAAAACTTTTGATGCGCATCTGTTGGCACATCCGTTTATCACGATATTCTTCTTAGCTCTTTCAGCGATCTCTAGATGCGGTTTTGAACTGGCTGCGACGGCCGTTATGCAGCACATCCTTGCCTTACCGAGATTCGTTAGCAGAACCCCAACCTCATGCCCAACCTGACCCACGTTAGCCGCCCCATCACAGACCCAAACCATATTCTCATGCTCAGCAACCTCATGGCAAAGGGAAAGAATCTTAGGCTTTGCTGCCTCAACCTCTAATACGCACATAACTATTTCTCCTCCCTTAATTACTTAATTAGAGGGAGAATACTCCACGCTTAATATATATTCTTTTCTCTTTTTAACTCGAATCGACTCTTCTAAAGTCCTATCAACTAAAGGAACTTATAATATTATATTTTTAATATAGAACTCATCTCTAAATTATTTAAGTTTTTCTTGACTATGTTTTTGCACTGTTACTTTAAGTAGGGGTTCTTCCTCGTTTAATCTTGGAGGTGATATGGTATTGTGATCTTTCGAGAGAGGACTCCCATCTGTATTGTTCTCTATGGTGTTTATTTGGTTTTTGAGGGTTTGAGTTTCAGGGCTGCTTCCAGGGCTTTAGAGTTTTTCACCCGTAGGAGCCATGTCTCGATATGGCGTTGGGTTCAGAAGCTTCCGCCTCTGGAACGCCTCTTCCTGGCTAGGAGGGTTCGCTGCTTCCTTGTGGATGAGACCATGGTGAAGGTTAGAGGCGTGGAAGGCTGGGTTTGGGTTGCATACGAGCCCTATCAGCGCAGATTTCTAGAACTAT
>CALJDG010000083.1 GCA_938023865.1 uncultured archaeon
TATTTAAATTTTATCGTAACATTGTTCTAGTCGTTGCACCTTCGCATATCAAAAACTTCAAAAACCCTTCGAGAATCTCAGCCTATTGTTCTATCCCAGCCAAGTGCTTCACTATACGCTTTTTCTCCTCAAAATTATAGGTAGCTGTTATGGCTATTTCTTCCATGATGGGTGAGCCGCCGCCGTGGACGCCTGCAACAGCAGCAACACCGCTTACGGAAGAGCATAGCATATCTGACAAGAATCTAAAGCATAAATGAATTTTCTCTGCTGGAACATCAGCCTTCCGCATAATATACTTCTCCAAGAGCTGTTTAGTTTCCGGGTTGGCGAAATCGCCTTCGAAGGGTAGTGTTGCTGGTAATCCTCCAGCCAAATCCGTTAGTATCTCGTATTCATGGTAAATGTTCAATCCGGCGTGCCGCCTACCTACATTCGCGTAAACGGTGTTTGGAATAAAGCTTCCAGAATCATGCTTTTGTCCCTCAACCGCTGAGGCTAATCCAGCGGCATAAACAAGCTCAGCCACACTTGCCAACTCAGCAAGCTTAGATCTGACATGAGGCTTATCAGCTATACCTTGATATTCAGCCACCAAGGCGGAAGCACCAGTAACAATATCAGTCATGGCAGGCTTGCAACCAGTATAACTATGCCTATGATAAAGGGCAAAGCCGTGGGCCAACAAAACAGCGAAGGGCCACTCTCCGCACATGAAAACCCTCTCCCAAGGAACAAAAACATCCTCAAAAATCACGAAGGAGTCTGCAAAACCAAACTCGGCAGACGGAGCCTTAAAAATCTTCCTAGGTCTAGGATTAGCCACATGAGTTATTAGCTTAACGCCTTCCGTGTCGGCTGGAATTGCAAAGGCAACAGCATAATCAGCATCCTCCTCCCTCATAGCCCTCGTTGGCAAACAAATAATTTCATCAGCAACAGCCGCCATCGTAATATGATTTTTAGCGCCTCTAACAATTATTCCGTCGCTGCGCCTTTCCACAACACGAACATACAAGTCTGGATCCTTCTGCTCCCCAGGCCTTAAACTTCTATCGCCCTTAACATCCGTCTGCGCCGCAGCAGCCGTCAAATCATTCTTCTGGAAATATTCCAAATACTTAACAAACCTTTTATGATATTCTGTGCCATAAGCCTTATCCAACTCGTATGTGACGAAGTTAAGCGTGTTTATGGCGTCGCATCCCATACACCGCTGGATGCAGCCGCCAGTGAGGTGGCAAGCCTTTCTAATCATTTTCTGCTTCTTCAGCAAATCCCCCGCGCTCACATTGATGTGTGTAAAACGGTTAATGGTCTCCCCACTCAAATGGGAGGTGGCGGTTATCAAATCCTTAAAATTTGGGTCTTCTGGCAACTCAAAGGTTTTGGACAAAACCCTAATGGACGGAATAAGCTCAGGATCGTCTCGTTCAACAAGCTTCCCGTCGATATACACGTTCTTCCTCATCCCTCGAAGCTTATTAACATACTCTTCTGGACTTCTCATATCCATCACAACCGCCATTTATACACGTGAAAGTAAATAAAAGTTATCACAAAACATTCGCATTTTGCCCTCCACATTAAATTTATAATTGATAAGGCTTTAAACTATTCCAAAGGAGCGGAGGGATTAAGGATGGAGATAAGAAAGATTGCGGTTATGGGCGCAGGTGCCATGGGCCATGGAATTGCACAGGTTGCAGCAATGTCCAAATTTGAAGTTGTAATGAGGGACATCAGCGAGGAATTTCTTGAAAGAGGAATGAAAAACATCCAATGGAGCATAAACAAGTTCATTGAAAAAGGCAGATTACGGCCAGAAGAAGCGGAAGAAACGCTGAAGAGGATAAAAACAACGGTTTCGCTTGAAGAAGCTGTAAAAGAAGCTGACTTCGTGATTGAGGCGATACCGGAAAACCTAAGCCTTAAACAGCAAGTTTTTAGAGAAATTGACGCTCACGCGCCACCACACGCGATTTTAGCAACAAACACAAGCGCCCTTCCCATAACTGAAATTGCCGCTGCAACAAAACACCCTGAAAAAGTTGTGGGCATGCACTTTTTCAATCCGCCCCAACTTATGCGCCTTATAGAGGTTGTCATGGGAGAAAAAACAAGCGAGGAAACATGCAAAACCACAATTGAACTTGCGAAAAAGTTTGGAAAGGAACCGGTACTTTGCAAAAAAGATGTGCCAGGATTTATAGCCAACAGAGTGACAGCGCCAGGTCAAAACCTCATCATGTGGATGGTCTATAACGGCGAATACACCATAGAGGAGGTTGATGCCGCCGTCATCTACAAAGCTGGAATGCCCATGGGAATATTCGCCCTTTCAGACTTCACAGGCTTAGACATAAGCTACAGCGTTCTAAAATTCATAGAAGAAAGGGAGCCAAACTTCAAAGTTTCCCCACTAATAAAAGAGAAGGTTGAAAGGGGCGAGCTGGGGGTAAAAACCGGAAAAGGATTTTATACCTATCCAGAAAAGGGGAAATGGGTTATGCCCCAAATCCCACCAGAAAAGGCTGAAAGGTTCGACCCAATGACATCAACATACATATCCATAAACGTGGCTGCCGAACTGATAAGAAATAACATTGCAACGCCAGAGGATATAGACAAGGCTTTAAAGCTCGGCTTTAACCTACCAATAGGGCCTCTTGAGCTTGCAGACACCATTGGAATAGACACGGTTTTGTCAAAACTAAAAGAGATATCGGTTAAATATGGGCAGTATGGCGACTTCTACAAGCCAAGCCCATTGCTTGAAGATATGGTGAAGAAAAACGAGTTGGGAACAAAAACCGGCAAGGGCTTCTACAAATACCATTAAAATCCTCCTTTCTTAAGAGTTGTCCCTTAAACCCTTGAGAAAGTCCTCCAAAATTTTGTTGAATTCCTCTGGTTTTTCTAACATCACCATGTGTCCAGCGTCTTCCAAAACCTTAAGCTTTGCATTAGGAATATTATCTCTCATATATTCTGAAAACTCCACGGGAGTCAGTAGATCTTCCCTTCCACAGATTATGAGTGTTGGCAAATTTATCCTATTTAGATATTCCATAACATCAAATTTGTCGCATGCCTCAAAATCACCATAGAGCACTTCAGGCTTCACTAGCTTCATGATTTCCACAGCTTTATCCTTTATTTCAACAGGTGTTTTCGATGAGAAGGCGTAGTTTTTCATTAACTCCATTAAGTTTTCATAATTTCTTTTAATTTCCTCAAATATTATTGGTGCAACTTTCAACTTTGCCCCGGTGCATACTAAAACAATTGCTTTTAAATATTCTGGATATGTTAATGCGAATTTTTGTGTAATGGCGCCGCCCATAGAATGGCCGATCATAACTATGTTTCTCAAATTCTTTCTATCGCAGAATTTCTTTACATACTCCACATAATCATCAATTGTTGTTCTTCCCTTTCCAACGGGATGCCCTGGCAAGTCTATGGCTATGGCGTTACTAAAATACTTTGTTTGATTTTCCCATATCCTATGATTTCCACCAGCGCCGTGGATGAAAATTAGTTTTAAATCCATAAACAACCTCGTTTAGCTATTTTTCATCCGTGAAATAGTTTACGATTTTGTCGAGGCAAGAGTATGAGCTTTTTACCTTAGTGGCGTCGCCGAGGAATGTGAAGTTCCAAAAGACAGCCGTCTGCGCACCGTGTTTTATGTATTTATCCAACGTATCGATGACGTCTTCAACGTTTCCCCAGACAAAGCTTTCTTGAACAACCTCGAAAGGCACCTTTTCTATGGCCTCTAAAGCCTCCTTTCTACTGTACCTAGCTGGGACATAATCCGTAAGCGGATAGAAGTCTCTCCCGAGAGGGTGTTGATAGCCAAGCTTTTCGTAAAGCGAGGATGGAGCCAGCAGAGCTCCAGCCTTTATTAGGGGAGACTCCTTCATAAGCCTTAAACACTCCTCCCTCTTCTCGTCAACTATAAGGTTTAGGTATACGCCTCTCTCTATTTCGTCAAGCTTTCTTCCATTTTTGCTACATTCTTCCTCTATAACTTTTAGTTTTTCGCCATACTCTTGAGGGGTTAAACCGGATGGAAGCCAGCCATCCGCATATCTGGCCGTGATCCTGCACATCTTTTCCCCGGATCCGCCTATCCAAATGGGGGGTCTCCTTTTTAGGGGCGGTAACTCAAAAACGGCGTCTCTCAGTTTGAAGAATTCCCCATCAAAGCTTATCAGCTCATCCCTTTTTGCACTCCATAGGAGCTTTATCACTTTTAATGCTTCTTCAAGTCTGCTCACAACTTTTTCATATTTTAAACCATATGGCTCAACGTTTTCGAGTTCTCCAGCTCCAATTCCTAAAATAACTCTGCTGTTTGTTATGTGTTCAAGGGTTGCGTAGCTCTGCGCCAGCATGGCAGGATGATGTCTTATGGCTTC
>CALJDG010000084.1 GCA_938023865.1 uncultured archaeon
AAGTCTTTGCAAGACTCTGTGAAAAACAACATAATCCTCCTCAACCTCGTAATACAGTGTTCTTCCACAATCAAAAGAAACCGCCCTAATATTTTTACACGCACGCATATCCACGCACAACTAATATTTACACGAGTTAAATTTTATGACTTTCCATCTCAATTCCTATAGCCATTTTCAGATTTCTGAAGAGGAGACATTAAAAGAGGTTGTGTTTGATTGGGCGTTATTTACTTATGTTTTCATATAGTTGCATTATTTTTGATGCGAGTTTTTTGATGTGGCCTATTTGGGCTCCTCCTTCGCCTATGATTCCTCCAGCGTATATCATTCCCATTTTTGATGCTAAATACTCCATTAATGCTTGGCGGACCAGTTCGCCGCCCCTTCCGCTTCCATAAACGTCTTGTGTTACGACTGCGGCGCCTATCTTATTCTTTAGCGAGCCCTTCTCATAAATGGAAACGGTTCTATCTATAAGCATCTTCAGTTGGGCGCTAACCATCCCGAAATAGCATGGGGATCCAAGTATTATGACGTCAGCCTTCTCCATCTCCCTAATAACCCACCTAATATCATCATCAATCACACATTCCCTCTTCTCCACATAACACCTATCACAACTGTTGCAAGGGTGAATATCCAAACCGGCAAGGGAAACAAACCTTTTCTCCCCCCTTATATGCCTAAGAACCTCCCTAACCAATATAGAAGTATTCCCACTTTTCCGAGGAGAGCCAGACACCTAAAACATACAACAATCCCACCCCCAAAACACACAATTAGTATGCTATAGCTTTTAAAATTGTTACGATTTCCAACTAAGGCCAATTAAAAGATGTTTTCATTAAAACAGCCATTAAAAAGTCGTTTATTCCCATTTTAGCTTCTTTTGCTTTTGCTCTTAGAAGTTTAGCGACCTCTGTTTTTAGGCATATGCCCGCCATTCCAGGTTTAGGCATTTTCCTTCCGCCCCCTACACTTACTATTTTGCAGTTTCCGGTTTTTAAATGTAAGTAAAAATTTCTGTAATGGCATTATGCTGTCTCCAAGCCTTTTTAAGACGCGCAGGATAGATGTCGGAATCGCTTTTCTCTTAATATGTTGCGTATTTTAGTAATGTCTTTATGAAAGTAGGGAAACATTCATGGGAAAAATAGGAGAATTAATAGAAGAAGCATGGAGCAATTTGTTAAAAGACTGCATTAACGAGGTTTTTCGCCCTGAAAACGAATACGACATACAAGCTCATTTATATCATTATTTATGGACCAAACTTAGAAAGTTTAAAAACCTAATTATTCGAGCGGAACATTCATTTAAAAAGAAAGAGTCAACAAAACATATTGATTTAGTTATTCTTAAAAAAGGAAGAAAGGGGAACATCAACCAATTTTGGCTATTGAAATTAAAGAGTATGGTCGCAGAGAAAAAGGTCACGTCCCTGAAAATATTTTACACAAGAAACTAAGATACGACCTTGGTAAGCTAATTGCCTTTCGAAATCAAAAAAAGCTGCTAACTTACATGTGTCTTTTCTTTAGATATGAATTAGATGTCAAAAATCCTTCAGTTATTATTCAACTTAAGAAAGCAAAACAATATTGTAAAAAGAAACATATAACATTCTTATGGGGCTCACTTAACACTCAGGAAGAACTTGCAAAATTAGATCCATGGATGAAAAAGGCGCTCTACCAACCGTGACTCTCTTATTCCCGTTTACACGTGTTCAATCTTCTGTTATGAGACATTAAAAGAAGCTAAAAACGCAATTTACTTCGTGCACACACTTTGAGGATGTCTTAATTAAAATATTATCCACCAAAACCCAAAAGCGGATAACAAAGTATGCACCTACTCACTAAGAAGCCTCCAAATATCCAAGTGGCCAAATTAAAAACAGAAAAAAAGGGAGTTGAGCGAAACCCTCTCGGCAGTATAAATTAGACTCTAGAGTTTGGTAGCCTGGAAAGAGAATGAAACAATCTTTGATTACAATTTTAATGCTTCTTTGATTTGGCGGATTGTTGGTCTTCCCTCTACGGTTATTTTTCCATCTATTACTATCGTTGGAACTGCTTTAACGCCGTATTCCTTCGCCTTTTTTACGCAGATTTCACTCTCACACTTTTCTCTAATGTTATATTCTGTTATGGTGCATTCTCTACATGCCGTTTTTCGTATTGCTTCCATGGTTTCTTTGCATAAGTCGCATCCCGCTGTGAAAACTTCGATTTTATGTCCCATGCATCTCAACTCTTATACTTTAAATCGGAAACTAAATATAGAAAATCCAGTATTTATCCTTGTAAGTAACCATTCGTCTAGATAATTGGGGACAGTAAAATGAGTTTCAAAAAGGAAAGTATAGAAACGCTTGTTTGTCCGCTTGACGAGATTATGAACATAATTAGCAAGAAATGGACTTTGTTGATAATTAACACGATTGGTAATGACGAGAAAGTTCGGTATAACGAAATAATGCAACAATTGAAGACTATAAACTCCAAAACCCTTTCTGATAGACTGAAGGAGCTAGAAAAATACGGGTTGATTGAAAGAAAAGCTTACATGGAAATCCCTCCCAGAGTGGAATACTCGCTTACAGAGAAAGGAAGAACCCTTAGAAAATCAATACTGCCCTTAATGGAATGGATATACAACTATAGGAAAGGAAATCAGAAGAGAACACCTTGCGATGTCGCTTACATCGAAGCGAAAGGCACAGTAGATACTTAAAATTCTTAAGAAAATCTTATGGTAGCCCGCGAGAGGTTTGAACTCCCCTTTTGGTGTTTAATATCAGGAATTTAAAATGATTCAATTTACTTGGGCAACTTTATTGGCAGTTTTCAGTTTTGGAAACTTTTTTGTATTGTATAATTTTACTGTTTTGTTCTTTTAGTAACGTCTAAAGGAACATCTTGCTCCTTTTGATTTCACCTTTGTTTTATTCGTGTTGTTTAAGTATAGAGATGGGGAAATGCCCGTTCTGAGACAGTGGAGAAAGTAAGCTTTTCTGATGTCTGTCCAGAAAACCAGATGAAGACAGATATCATCACCACCAGAAAAGTCCACTGCTTATTGTTGTCCAGAATTTCCAGCCGACAATATAAACGGACAGATGCTCTTGTTTCCTTTGGGAGTTTTGGGATCCTTGAAAAACTTTTCCCATGCCATAATTTTTTATTGCGGCCACCCATCAAGACCAACTGAAGCCAAATTCACCCCGATTGTCGCCGCTTAAAGATTCTGGTTTTGCCCTCCGGAACCAGCTCTGGAAAGGTTCGCAGATTTTAGCTTTCAACGGCTGAAAAGCTAAGATGCACCTATGTGGCCAAGTGTTTCTACTCGCTAACCGAGGTGAATGCTGACTTGTTTTTGGCATTTTTCGCAGAGCATTGTGAATTTTGTTGATAGGAGTTTGTATCCGTTTTGTAATGAAAAACCGTTGTAGTTGCAGTGTGGACATTTAACGTGGCAAACTATTTGGGTGGGGTTCTGCATGCCTAACTTTTTCTATGAATGCCTTCTTGAGAAATTGGTTTTCCCTTGCTATGCGGTAAATTATCTCATGAAGCATTGTTTTGAAGGGTTGGATAACCATTAACTTGTCTTCTTCTGGGAGTTTCTGGGAGGAGTTACACATTAGGCTCATTAGTTGTTCAGACTCGCGGCGACGCCTACACAACATTCCTCGAGATGCATGGAAAAACATGGGAACGTCCAATCTACAAGGGCATCCAGAAACTGCCTTTTATACCGCAAGAGTCAGAAATCGACCAGCTCATAGCAGGTTGAGCCCGAGAATGGCTTGCTTTCTCCAACTTCTTAAAGAAACAGGCATGCGACCGGGAGAAGCATGGCAACTCCAATGGACTGATATAGACACAGCCACAAGAACCATTCGCATAACTCCAGAAAAAGGGTCAAGCCCAAGA
>CALJDG010000085.1 GCA_938023865.1 uncultured archaeon
GGGTTGAAGCGTCTGCTACTACCAAACCTTCTCGGTTTTCTCTGGATGTTTTTTGTTTTTTCTGGAAGCCTTCTTGGCATACTGTTTTTTCGTCCTTATCGCGGAACCAGCCTCAAACGCTTAAAACTCAAGTGTCCCCCGCTTTGCTGAACACTGAGTTTCAGCAGAGGCTAGTTAGCATCAACAACAGCAACCAAACATATAAATCTTGCTAGATAGTTTGCAACATTTAATCTTGGTTAAAAGAGTAAATGGTATATAGGGTCTTGTGTTATCTGCTATGATACCAAGTAATGAGTGATGAGGACCAAGTTTGCCCAGCCAACCCCAGCAGAAACCTATAATTCAGCTGGTGGACGTTTACAAAGAATATAGGGTTGGAACCACCTCAACCATGGCCTTAAAGAGGGTCAACTTCCAAGTTTTTAGGGGGCAACTCATCGCTATAATGGGGCCCTCGGGTTCAGGTAAGACGACGCTTCTCAACATGATTGGGCTTTTGGACAGACCTACAAAGGGCAAAATTTTCTTCGATGGATTCGATGTCTCAAGGCTTGACGACAAAGCACTGGCTAATTTACGAAATACCAAGCTTGGCTTCGTCTTTCAAACCTTTAATTTGGTTAATAGGTTAAGCGTTTTCGAAAACATAGAGTTGCCCCTCATACCTCGTGGGATTCCCCGTAACGTTAGGGCGAAAATGGTTTTGGAAGCCATAACTAAAGTTGGCGGCGACGAGAGCTGGCTTCAAAAAAAGCCTAACCAACTCTCTGGCGGACAACAGCAACGAGTGGCAATTGCAAGAGCCATTGTTGGGAAACCGGTTGTTCTATTGGCTGATGAGCCAACTGGAAACTTGGACAGAGCATCCGCAAAAGTTGTTGTTGAAACTTTTCTAAGCCTAAATAACGCTGGGCACACCATAATTGTTGTCACGCATGACCCGGAAGTGGCAAACTGTATGGAAAAAATATATGTTATAAGAGATGGAGAGATAGTAGGTGAATTTATGCCTAATAAGACGGAATCCCTTATTAGCAAAGCGTAAAATTCCATCTGAAAGGTGAAAACATGAAGAGCCTAAAAAAAGTTTTAACCCTTATGTTGTTAATAGCTCTCACGCTACACTCCGCATCTACAATTGTCCCAAGTATAGCCTTCAGCGAGCCACCAAACGACTTCATCATAAGAAACTATTATGCTAGGTCTTTAGCAGACACGCCGAACATTTATCCCGGAAGCAAAAGAGTCTACTTGAAAGTTGAAGCAGCCTACCAAAACAGCACCGCCAACGCCACAATGGTTTTTGGATGGCTTAAAACACCGGACGGCATCACATTTAGCTCTGGCAGCGACGCATCTCCACCAGCAAAATTCAATGGAAGTGTGGTTAAAGAAGTAAGCCTAGGCATGGTTGTGACATTTGAGTATTTCCTTGACATTTCAAGTGATTTACAACCATCCAATTACCCTTTAACATTGAATATAACCTATGTTAAGGATTCCGTCCCCGCATATGATCTGCACTCGGATGAGATAACAATTGAAGTTCAGCCTTACCCTGAGGTTTCCTTGAGGGTTGTTGACGCTTACTTCTCGCCCGCATCTTATCCAGGTTCTGTCGACACGAACCTTTACGTGATATTGGAAAACAATGGGAGCAGCACCATAAACTCTGCAAACTTTAATGTTACGCTTCCAGAAGGCTTTACGGTTAAGAATCCAAGGGCGAGCACAGGACTCATCAATGGGGGAAACCGTTTCACAATAACATTTACCGGGGTATCCATACCACTAAACGCCCAATTGGGAGCATACAACGCGACCATTTATGCGGATTATAGTGCCAGAACAGAGGACGGGGTAGCCTACAGCACTGCATCATCCTTCAATGTGATGGTTATGGTGGAAAGCCCGCCACCAGAAGAACCCATCATGATAGCAGCCATAAACACGCTTTATAACGGTGAACCAGCTCCGCTGCTCCAATCCTCCAAAGGCGTTGTTTTGCGAATTTATCTCGTTAATAGGCTTCCAGACACCATAAGCGCAATGATTGTAAATGCAACTCTTCCAGAGGACATTACGGTTAGAGGGATTTCCGGAACATATATCAATGGGATGGCGCCGGGAGGCACATGCTTTGTCGACTTAACAATAGACGTTGACCACAAAATGAAGGTAGGTAGGCATAACTGCGTTTTAAACATAACTTATCTCAGAGTAGTGTCTGGTTCCTCCTTCATCATGAACCAGACTTTACAGTTCCAAATAAGTGTTGAAAGCCGCCACAGCGTCATTGATGACAGCTCAGCCATAGAAGTTGTGGATTCAAGGTGGTATGAAGGCTCGGTTGGACCCAACACTTATGGCGCCCACTTAATAGTTCTAGTCAGAAACGTTTACATCGACGGCCTCCACGGAGCTGTGCTTGAGCTTCACCTGCCAGACGGAATATATAATTCCGCAGACAACTCCAGCAGCGTTAAGGCCGCACCCTTATCAGTTCAGCTTCAACTACCCCAACCACTGCAAGCCCGGGCCCTTGCGGATATATTAAACGCCTTTTTAAGCGCTCAGCTAGCTAGCCCAACGCAGGTTTATGGTAGAGGTGACATCCTGACCTTCATGTTCAGCCTTAACCTATTCGACATAGAAGTTGGAAACTACATGCTTAATGGAAGCTTATCCTACATTGATCGGTGGGGCGGAAGCAGACAAATCCATTTAACCGTTCCAGTTGCGGTTCTTGGAAAGGCTGGATACATCGAAATGGTCATGGAGAAAACCATCAGCGTGAGAAGCCGTTTCACAAATGCTTCCTTAACCCTCGTTAACCACGGAAGTTCACCGGTTTATGACGCGTACGTGGCTATTTCACCATACCAAGGAACACCAATCCTCATAGCCTCGCCAGCACTACACCACATTAACGAACTTCTTCCGGGAGAAAGCTATGAAATCCCGCTAAAGTTGGCGTATAACCCGCTTGGCTTTTACACGCAAACCGGCGGAACCATGGCTGTAACATATGGCCCGGTTCCATTCGTGGTTTCAATAATTTATAGGGATGCATGCGGCTACCAACGCGTTTTCAACAATTCGATAGTTGTTATTGTTGAGCCTTTCATCGAGCTAGTTTTTAGAAATGTTAAGGCAACTAGCACGGGAGCAGCATCAAAAATAACAGGGACCATTACTAATTATGGCTCTTCAGCGGCAAAACGTGTCGAGGTGGAAGTGAAAATTGGAAGCGTCACCGGAACATGGTTTATTGATGTTATCGATCCAGGCTCGGATGCAGTCTTTACGGTTGATGTGAATGCATATGCTGAATCAGCCATTTTAACGGTTAAGTATTACAATGCATTCGATGAACTTGTTTCAAAGACTATGAACGTTGCAATAGCGCTTCAAGAGGCCCCACAGCAGCAGGTCCAAGGCGAAGAGCTTCCAATCGAAAGGTGGATTATTGTGGGGGGCGTCATCATATTTCTTGCCGTAGCAACCATCCTCATATATAGAACTGTTAAGAAGTCAAAACTGGAAGGCGGCCCCTAAACATCACCGGTGAAAACTCACATGCTTGCAGACTTTGTTAGGCTTTCGCTCAAAGCCCTAAGCGAGAGGAGATTGAGAGCCACACTAACAATAGTAGGGATAGCCATAGGCCCCCTAGTCCTCGTCATGATGAGCTCAGTTGTTGGAAGCTACTCAAATTATATAGAGGAGAGAATAACATCGCTTGGTCAAAACGCCATTGCCATTTTTTCAACAGAAAATTATCGGCTTGATGAAGAAGACCTAAACTACATTAGGAGTATTGAAGCTGTTAGGAGGGCTGAACCCTTCTACAACACGCAGGGCGTGGTGAAAAGAGGAATAGAAGACGTTAAAGTGTCAATATTCGCTGTTGACTACAGCCTACTTTTCGAGGCTGTAGGAAGCCTAAAAATCGGGGAAGGCGCCATTCCATCAGAGCGCTTATACGTTATAATAGGATGGAAAATAGCCTACAAAGACAACGAGAAATATTTCAGCCTAGAAGACGGACTGATTGTGACCATTCCGAAGATCGAAGGAGGAAAAATAGCAGGAAGAAGATCGGTAGGGGTGCGGGTTGGCGCCATCCTTGAAGAATATGGCGGCGCATTAATAGTGAACCCCGACTCCACGATCTTTATGTGTCTGGAGGCTGGCAAAAGCTCTCTTGGGATGGATAGATGGTCCGGAATTCTTGTTTTAGTAAACAATCCAGCTAACGTTAAGCCGACCGTCTCAATCTTGCGAGAATATTATGAGGATAAAGCTCAAATAATCGCTTTTAGCTCAATAGCTGAAGCCGTTTCCAGCGTGACTGGGGCAATAAACTTCATAAACTTTTCAACTTCGCTTTCAGCTTTTGCTGTCGCCGTAGCTGGGGTGGCAGCCACCATGATTACGTCCGTTATGGAACGCACTAGAGAAATAGGCGTTATGAAGGCGATAGGTTATACGAACCGGCAGATTCTCCTACTAATCCTCATGGAGTCAATTGTTATGAGTCTTGTCGGCGGGTCTGCCGGAATATCAATGGGCGTGGCGGGAGCCTACATACT
>CALJDG010000086.1 GCA_938023865.1 uncultured archaeon
AAGTCTTTGCAAGACTCTGTGAAAAACAACATAATCCTCCTCAACCTCGTAATACAGTGTTCTTCCACAATCAAAAGAAACCGCCCTAATATTTTTACACGCACGCATATCCACGCACAACTAATATTTACACGAGTTAAACTTTATGACTTTCCATCTCAATTCCTATAGCCATTTTCAGATTTATGTTCCAAAAATAAAATAAGTTGAATTATACATTGAGATGGTTTAAAGGTGGCAAAGAAGCATATCGTCAGGGTTTTAAGCCGCCAACACAAAGAACTGCTTGACAGGATATGCCAGAAACTGGGACAGAGCGAAAGCGAAACCTTGCGTAAAGCCTTCTTAGACTACGCTGAAAAATTAAGCTTAGTGACTTGTTATCGTTATGCGAGCCTTGGGACTTGAATCTGACAAGCCTTCTTAGACTACGCTGAAAAATTAAGCTTAGTGACAGAAAAAGTCCACAGTTAATGTTTCCTTCGGGCGGCGCTTAAAACTCCTTTTGATTATGGTGCACCTGGTTAAAGGCGTAATGTAGCCTATTAATTATTGGTAGGCTTTTTTCCTATGGCTAACGCTGTAGAGTATAACTGCTTTTTCTTGCTCGTTTATCACGTAGATAATTCTGTGGTCGCCAACCCTTAGACTCCATTTACCTGACAATTCTCCCCTTAAGGGCTTGCCTATGTGGGGTTCATCCGCAAGTTTTCTAATAACAGAATCCACTCTCTTCTTCAGATTTAATTCAAGTTTGCGGAAGTCTCTCTCAAAGCGTCCAGTAACTTTAAGCCTATATTTCTCCAGCTTTTTTCAGCTCCTCGATAAACTCGTCGTAGTTTCTAACTTTGCCTGAACCAACGTCTCTTTCAGCCTCCCTGACAGCTTCCATAGCTTCCTCATTTTCAAGCACTTCAAGAGTTTCCAGAATCTCCTCAAGCAAGCTGCTAACTTTCAAAAGAAGGGCTCTGTCTTCATCAGATAATAGAACCTTGCCAGCAGACATAACTTCACCAAACCATATATCATTATGGCGTCATAAAAACTTTTAGAGCAATCAACTATAAGATTCTTCCATAAACATAAAGA
This sequence comes from uncultured archaeon, assembly GCA_938023865.1. Classification (GTDB taxonomy): domain Archaea; phylum Thermoproteota; class Bathyarchaeia; order Bathyarchaeales; family Bathycorpusculaceae; genus JAGTQI01. The sequence goes on from CALJDG010000086.1 coordinate 1,090, forward strand.
ATGGGGCAAGGCGAAAAGAGAGTGCGGCGTCGCCTTTTCGAGGTAGCCGTTGGCTTCGCTTAGTAGGCGTTCAATGAGTTTAACCTTTTCAAGCCGCCCGTGATTCATCATTCTCATTGGACGGAGACCTTACATTATACGTGGATATTTTGGCAAGTTAAATGTTTGTTAGGGTTGTTTTAAGCCCGCAACAAAAAGAACTATTAGATAGAATATGCCAGAAGCTGGGACAGAGCGAAAGCGAAACCCTACGCATAGCATTCCTACAATACGCGGAAAAACTAAGCCTGATAACAGAGAAAGTCCACGGCTAAACGCTCCCGCTGGAAAATAGGCACTTATTCAACCCCAACAACTAAGATAAAGCCAGAAATAAAAGAAAATTTAAATATGCAAACTAAAATGTTAACATGTGATTATTGGTAAATCTTTTTTCTTGGACCTATGGCTATTATGTATATGGCTTTGTCTTTTTCTGAAACCGTGTAGATTATTCTTATTTTTCCGACTCGCATGCTGTAGTTTTGCCTTAGCTCTCCATGGAGCCTTTTTCCAGTGTAGGGCTGACTCTCTAAGGTTATTAAGGCTTCTCTTACTCTTGCTCTGATGTTTTTCTTCAGTTTTTTATAGAATTTTTCAGCTTGGCGTGACAGGAGAACAGTGTATGTCAACGGGCTTCTTCCTTCAGAAGGCTGCGTAGCTCCTTAACCCTTCCTGCCTTAATGTCTTCGAGGCCATCCCGGATGTTTTTCATCATCTCTGGGTCGCTTAAAATTTCAACAGTCTCCATAAGCTCTTCCATAAGCCTCGTGACCTCATCAAGCTTCTGCTTAGTTTCTAAAATGAGTTTTCGGTCATTTTCATCGAGGTATACAACCTTCGTCATCAACACCACTGATTATAAAACTATGGTTCCTATTAATAAAACTTGAGAAAATTTAAACCAGAAGATGATGAAGGAGCCAGACTTGCCTTCAGCTTCTTGTTTTGTTGTAGACTCCATACGCGAGCGTTATAAGTTATGTTAAAACATTATGCGACAGATGGTGTTTTCTAATTGTGACTTTGAGTCCTAAGCCTTTCTCCCGCCTCTTCACGTATCTTGTTTCAAGCTTTAGGATTTCGACAGCCTTGTCTTTATGTAGGTAGTCGAGCACATCGTATTTTACGTTGCCAATTGAGAAAAGGACAAGTTCGTCCTGTTTTTCGAGGCGTTTTTCAATTTCCCTTTTCCAGCGTCCATTCCTACCGCATGTGGTCATGGCACTTTTGTCTTTGCGAGTTTCTCTATTTCTGAATGGAGTTGCCCGCCCGTCGCCCAATTCGTTTTAGGCGCTTCATAAATAATTATTTCTACAGCTTCTTTTGGAACCCCTATATCCTCAAACACTTTAGTAATTCCTTGAACAATTTTCCGTTTACTTTCTTGGCTCATGTCAGCCCAAACAGAAACCTGAACCACCGGCAAAACAACCCACCAATAAATGGAAAACACTTTTAAGTATTAAAATTCACCGAAACATCCTCCAAAAGGCCGTCTTTGCGCCAACCGCGTTTGCAGCTCTGACGTGTTCTATGTAAACGGGCGCGTTGACAAGCTTCCCGGCGAAGGCTTCCAGCTCCTCAGGAACGTAAATGTCCAAGTTTCGACTCATGCCGGCGGTGAGGGCTACACCCCGAATCCTCAAAGGTTTGTCAACGATTTTCTCCAATACATGGAAGGGCATGACGGCTGCAATGTGGCTTTTTACAAAGGCTTCGCGGCTGTGCTTTTCAAACCAGTCTTTGGCTTTTTCAAGATTCCAACCTTTACCCTTATCAAAAAGGTAGCTCTGAATGGTTGTTTTATCCTAGCCCTTAAGCTTCCCTATAACGGCTTTAATGCCCTCATCCTCGCTAAACGTTATAGTGCGAAAACTGTCTGGCTCAAAATCCTCTGGGCTGCGATGCCCAGAACGAATATACTGGTCAGACTCTTCCCAGGGCAGAGCAAACCCGCCCTTTTCCGCCGCTCTGCCCTAAACAAATATATATTTCAAAAAATAAATCGAATTATACAATGGGATGGTCAAAAAATGGCAAAAAACTATATTGTTAGGGTTGTTTTAAGCCCACAACACAAAGAGTTACTGGACAGAATATGCCAGAAGCTAGGACAAAGCGAAAGCGAAACCCTACGCATAGCATTCCTCCAATATGCAGAAAAACTAAGCCTGATAACAGAGAAAGTCCATGGAAAAATATGAGTTAAAGTTTTGGTTTTCTCTTTTTCCTTTGAAGCGCCATTGTTATCAAGGCGGTTAGCGTTAACAGATGTAAAATCGTGGGTGGAGTGAATTCCGGTATTACCCATGCTGCTTCGATCGTTACTTTAAACGTGCTTGCATGTTTATATGTAAAGCTTAGAAAGCTGTGCGTTTCATTTTCAGCTTCAAATATTTCAACGTCTAAGACTCTTCCTTCGAAAGTATAGTTCCATGGACCTTTCATCAAACTTTTTGGAATGGTTATGTTGCAGTATCCAGTTTCTCCGGCATAGCCGGTTAATTTAAAGCTTATTTGTGCGAGAGATTGGTTGAAAGTGAAATGTGTTATTGAAGAGTTGCTTACAGTAGAAACTGGATAGTGGGCATCTTCCCAGACAACATCAAAAACCTTGACTGGTATAGGACTCCATGGATGTATAAGTGGATACCTATCAACATTGTCAGGATTAATAAAATGTGGGGCATCGCCTATCCCATCACCACCAGTTTCATTCTGATAAGGGCCGCTATAAAAGTCTGCACCATTATAATCGCTCCAGTAATTTCCGCCAAAAGGGTAACCATCATTCCAAACGTTAATTGAAGGGGGAATGGCAGGATAATCCCATGAAATATCGTAGACTTGCCATCTGTTGTTAACGAAATCGTTATGATAAAACATGTTATCGTTAGAGGAAAACCAGAGCCAGACGCCACACCAGTTGTTTGTTATGTTGCTTTCATAAACATTGTTATCAGAAGACCAATCAAGACAGATGCCATACTTATTGTTTGCTATACTGTTTTCAGAAATGCTATTGTCAGAAGATGTGTAAAGGAAGATGCCAATGTTGTTTGCTGTTATGGTGTTTCCAGAAATGCTATTGTCAGAAGAGGCCAAAAGCAAGATGCCATACCAGTTGTTTACCATATTGCTATTTGTTATTCTTATGTTGTTTGTCATCCATAGTTGTATGGCAATGTCTGTGTGGGTGATCGTTATGTTTGTTATTGTTACGTTTCTTCTCCCATAAAGATCTATTCCCGTTCCGCCTCTTGCTACTTGAAGGGTGTGGCCCGCTCCATCAATCACAACATTGTCTCTCTCAATCACAAGGGAATAATTAATGTTATCAGTAAAAGTGTAGACGTCACAGTCTCTCCGCATTGGCGCTGTTGACGGATCTATTGAGCCATCAGCCCTAATATAAACAGTTCCAGTATATTCCGCCTTAGCGGGTTTAATGTTAAAAGCCAACGTTAACATGCCAAATAAAACCAGTACTAACATTACAACAGAAAATACCTTCTTCATTTCCCTTTCTCCTTCTTACGCAAAAATATTATTAACTTCAAAGTTGGTTTAAATTTTACGGAAAAATCTTCCACATGTATGCTCTTCAGATAAACCATAAGTTAACCTCAAAAATGCTCTCATCTCAGGTTTAAGTTAGCGCCGCATAAAGTAATATAGCAAACTCTTTAGGAACCTTCTATACTTTCATCATCAGAACTTCCATTAATAATGTTTAACGGAACGTGTTTTCCATGGATTTTAAAAATTCGTCGTTCCAACGCTTGCAGAATGTCCACACAAGCCTTGACAGGTTTAATCCATCTGGCGGTCCTTTCGGAATGGGATGCCGCACAAGGACATACTTCTCTCGGACAATAAACGATTTCACATCAAAATCTCGCTTCTCGCCAAACCTCTGCTCAATTGTTATCAGCCCCGATGTTAACGAGGCTTGCGAATCTGACGGTAAAAACTGGTCCGCCCGCACCGAAGGCCTCGCTCAAAAATTTACATAAACATGTGTAAGGCATGGACTTTTGTGTGCGTGTGTGTGCGTGCTTCCGCCTGCACTAATAGTTTCTCTGTTTCTTATAGAATCAAGCTTCTTCTTTAATGATGAAATAATAGCCTCTCCGCTAACAATTCTCTATGTTATTTCATCTTCTTCTCTCTTTTGTGAGCGTTTTAGCCTTTTTTACTGCCTCTCTGCACACGCACACACACCAAATTTTTCAAACTTTTTCATTGTTAGGTGGGCTTTCAATAAGCCCTATTCCCATCTCTCATTCTTGTGTGCGTGTGCAGTTTTCATTAGCTCTTCTGGACTTTCACCTCCTCTTCTATACTGTTCTGTTTCAGCCTTATGTCGTTCAGCCTCAACTGTTTCAGCTTCTCCTTCGAGTGTTCGTTGACAAACTGTTCTATGGCTTCAACGTCTATTCTGTAAATGGTTATGCCTAAGGGATTTTTTGCTGCAGTCTTTAGAAAAGCCAAGTCTTCTGTTAGCATTCGCATATACTTTTGGACTGTCCGCTTGTCAGCTCCTACGCCTATCTTAATGAGCTTTTCAACTTCTGTTGATGATATTTGAAGCCTGTATCCTCTGCTGATCATTTCTTCGACAAGTTCTACACATTTGCGGAAAGCCTTGCTAACCATATGCCTATTCGCCTTTTATTCTGGTTTTAGGGGTTTCCTTCGCCATTGGGGTTCAAAGCCAACTATGAAGTCGTGGAGGCAAATGTTTGGTTTGGCGCCCGCTGTCCAGCCCACATCGCCCTTCAGCCATCTTGTTAGCCTGTCGCTGAGCTGAAAGGCTTCGTCTAAAACTTTCACGTGACCATGGTCTTCTGGAGCCCACGCGTAATAATGCCTCTTGAAAACTGGGCTTTCGTTCAGCAAATCAGCCGTCAAGTCGCTTTCCATGAATATGGGGAATACGCCCCATCCGTTTCCGCTTCGCTTGGCTTTTACAAGCCCCCAGCGGAATGGCGGCGGATTGGCGTCTGTGAATTTTCTGTATAGGATTATGGGCAATGGCTGGTTTATGGGCCATGCTTCAAGCTTTTTTATGAGCGTCTCAGCATCTCCGTTGTAGGCGATTTCTGCTCCGAGGTGGAAATACCCTTCAAAACGGCATATCAGGTAAATCCACCCCAAGAAACCCAATGGGCTTTTCCGCCTTACTGGATTATTTTTAGGATTCCCTGTTCCGCGTTATAATTTACCTCTTTAACCTTGTAGCCGCATGCCCTGATTATTTTCGCCTTTTCCTCAGTTATTTCGCCCGTGTAGGCTAATTTTTTGCTCCGCTGAAGTAGACAGCTTCCACAATATTCCCGTTTTCGTCTTCTCTGTAGAACACTTTTCCGCCGCTTTCCTCGCCAGCCTTTACATAGCCATAGAAAAGCTCCCAGTCTTTTACTGCCCCTTCCAGCCTAAAACTCACCGCATCCACGCCCCTTCAGTAGAGCCTAAAGGCTTAGCGTATTTTTCCACAAAGCGTTTGTATTCGCTTGGATGCCTCTCAAAATCTGCAATTGTGCTTTTGGCTTGAGCCTCAAAAATGATGATGTGACCGTTGCTTTTATCTATGCCATACAATCGGAAAATCAACGTGTAAAAGAAGCCGTCCTTTGTTTTCCGTTTGGCGGCATGGTGTATGGGCTTGGCTGTGTCAACCCTCTGCCTGAACTCTTCAAATCTGTAGAGAATTTCCTTCATTAAATGTGCCCTCTGATTAATGCTTTTTCAAGAGGTGCGAACTCCCATGTTGCAAAAACGCCAAAGAGGTTGCCGGTTAACTGTTTAAGCAGATTTGGATCTGGCGGCGGGACAGGACAGGCTTCCACTCTTCAACTTCCATGGCCTTGCTCTCCTTTCGTCAGATTATATTGTTGGAACAGTCTTCGCAGTGCTTCTTTGACAACTTCCGTTCTACTCACGAAGCCATATTTACCAACGAAAGCGTCTATTTCGTCCACGATGTTTTTCGGCAGCTTTATAGTCACATATCTGCTGCCCATGCAGCCTTTCACCTGCAGATTCTATTTCAGCATCGTTGGAGAGTTCATAACAGGAATAGTCTAAACCATATAAGTTATGGGATGCCCAGCTGCTCCTCGAAATCTTTGTAAGCCTTCTTGAGTTTAAACAACTCGTTTATTTTTTCGATTTCAATTACTCTAATTTTTCTTTCTATTTCATGGAATGTTCCTGATAGTAGTTCTCGGGCTTTGGCAACATCATTTTTCGTAGTGATAAGGAATATGTTGCTGTTCCAGAGGTCATGGGCATGTTTCAGTTTACCTATGGCGTGATATAAATCTCCACCAACTTGAACTTCAAAAACATATGTGGGAGAGCCCTTTTCAACTCTTCTCCAAACAACATCAAGCTTAACAGCCACACGCAAAGAACTCCGAGAAGGCAGATACTTCCACACAGCCAAACTAATCATACTGCGTGGACTACGGCAACAGAAAGAACTTCAACTTAAAAGAGAAGTAAAAGGCTGTTGGATTTCGAATTCATATTCCCGGTTTATAACGGATAATGGCTAACGATAAAAGAAGTTAATTTCTGATAACCTTTGTCCCCATCAGACACAATAGTGGTTAAGAAGAAAGCGGTTTGCCCAAGCTGTGGCATGACAATCGAGAAGGGCGGTGAAATGTTCCGAAGCCTAAAACTGCCAAATAAATATGTATGCCTAACATGCGCAATCAAAGGACGCGAAGAAATAAAGAAGAAGAGGGTTGCGATGGTTTAATGGCTAAAGCGCATAAATGCCGAGAATGCCGCTTCATAGACTATTTTTCAAGCGAAGACAAATATTGGTGCCACCAACACCGCAGATACACAAATCCTGAGGACAATGCCTGCCAAAACTTCAAACCAAAAATAAAAGGGCCATTAGACAAATACATTTGGTGATGCGTCAAAAAATTCAAGATAATAAACTTCAGTCTTCTGCTTAAACTTTTATGTAAAAAGAAGGGGAGGGTTTAGGCTGTTAATATTCCTGCCTTTCGCCTCAATTCTGTTATGTATTCTGCATATCTTGGGTAGAACTGGTCTGCTTTACGCTTTAGCTGCATGTAGTGTTTGGCTCCTATGCTTTTTGGAACCCTGCCCTGAATGAAGTCTGCAACGCTTTCCGGAATGTTTAGCCTTTCGCTTGTCATCGTGTCGTTGGCGAACTTTCTTAGGTATTTTGGCATTGTGTAGCCGCGTCTTCCAAACCATTTTTCTATTGATCCTTCGCTCACTTTCCCGTTTAGCCGGCTTATTAGCCTATATGTATGTTCCGTAATGTAACAGTAATATGCTTGTTTTGTGCCTCTGAAGAATCCGACTGGGCAGCGGTGAAACTCTCCCAACTGCTCAGTTTTTGGAAAATCATTTAGAAGCCTCACAGCCTCCACAAGCCTTAAACCAGAATCTAACAGGAGGTTGTAAGCTGCCCGATATTTAAGGGGGTCAGATTCCAAACGCCTCAAGTCTGAAACTATTTGAGGTTCTTCCGGAACCCTTATATCTATGCCAACCTCATCTTTCGGAATTGCCCTCCGAAGACCGTCAAGAAAACCTCTAAACTGCGGG
>CALJDG010000087.1 GCA_938023865.1 uncultured archaeon
GATGCGGTGATGGATGCCTGTAGAGAAACTCCCCAGTTTAGATTTCTCTATAGCGTAGATGAGCCCATTAAAGACAGAATTGAAAAGATAGCCAAAGAAGTCTACGGAGCAGAGGGAGTGATCTATCTTCCTGCTGCAGAAGAAAAGATTAAATTGCTTGAAGCTAATGAAGATTTAAGAAAAATGCCTATTTGTATGGTAAAAACGCATCTTTCCCTCTCAGATGATCCAAGCAAAAAGGGTGTACCAAAGGGATGGACTTTGAGAGTTAGAGATGTTCTTATTTTTAGGGGGTCTGGTTTTATTGTGCCAGTGGCAGGGGATATCAATCTTATGCCTGGTACAGCCTCAGATCCCGCTTATAGAAGAATAGATGTAGATCCAGAGACTGGAAAAGTAAAAGGTTTATTTTAAAAAGGGAAAGGAGGATAAGGATGAGTGCCAAAATCATAGATGGAAAAGCTGTTGCAGAAAAAATAAGACAAGGGATAAAGGCAGAAGTTGAAGAGCTAAAGCAAAGGGGCATAGTGCCGGGTTTAGTTACTATTTTGGTTGGGGATAATCCAGCCTCTGTTTCCTATGTTACAGCCAAACAAAAAACCGCCTATGAGCTTGGGTTTTACTCTGTCCAAGAAAATCTTCCTGGGGATGTCTCTGAAGAAGAATTGCTTAAGTTAATTGAAAAATACAATAAGGACCCCCAAATACATGGAATTTTAGTACAACTCCCCTTACCCAAACATATTAATGAAAGAAAGGTGCTTTATGCTATAGATCCCAGAAAGGATGTAGATGGCTTTCATCCAGTAAATGTGGGAAAATTGGTAATTGGTGAGCCCTGTTTTATTCCCTGCACACCCTATGGAATTCTTATGCTCCTTGCTGAAACAGGGGTCCAAGTAGAGGGGGCTCATACGGTGGTAGTTGGTAGGAGCAATATTGTAGGGAAACCTATAGCTATTTTACTTATGCAAAAGAGAAAACCTGTAGGGAATGCCACAGTTACCATCTGCCATACAGGCACAAAAAATATGGCTGAACACACGGTTAGGGCAGACATTTTGGTGGTAGCAGCAGGAGTTCCTAAGTTTATTACAGCGGATATGGTGAAAGAAGGGGCCGTAGTTATTGATGTAGGGGTTAACCGAATTGGCACCACACCAGAAGGTAAAGCTAAACTCTGTGGTGATGTGGATTTTGAGGCAGTTAAGGAAAAGGCAAGTTTTATAACTCCAGTGCCAGGTGGAGTGGGTCCTATGACCATAACTATGCTTATGAAAAATACCCTAGAGTCTGCTAAAATGTGGGCTGGGCTTCCCTCTGAAGTGGCTTAGTGACTAAGTTCACAAATAGTTAAAATTTTAGTTTTTTTAGATTAAGTTTAAATTAATAAAGAACAAGGAGGGAGGACTATGATAGATGAAAGAGCAAGGTTTGGTGGAGGGAAGCCTGGTGTGCAGACCAAAACCGCAGAAGAGCTCTATAGTAAATTAAAGGAAGAGGTTTTAACTGCGCCTAAGCGAGTTGAGAGGAGAGGTATTCTTCCTTGTGCCTTTGGGAAGGGTGGAACTTGCTGTAGAGTGTGTAATATGGGTCCCTGTCAAGTAGTAGAAGGAGTGGAGGAATTAAGGGGAGTTTGTGGAGCCTCTGCTGCCACGGTTGTGGCAAGAAATTTTGCGAGGATGGTAGCAGCTGGAACTTCTGCCCATTCAGATCATGGAAGACATGTCGCCAAAGCTTTCTATGAAACAGTGCATGGAGAGGTGCCCTTTGAAGTGAGAGATAAAAGAAAGCTCAAAGTTGTAGCCAAGGCTTTTGGGGTTGATCCCAATCTTCCTGAAGAGGAAATGCTAAAGGAGATAGCTGAGGCTGCTTTGAGAATTTTTTCACAACAAGAGGGAGAAATAGTTTTGACGCACAGAGCTCCTAAGCCTCTATTAGAAAAGTGGAGAAGGTATGGGGTTGTGCCGAGGGGTGTGGATAGAGAGGTAGTTGAGCTTCTCCATAGGACAACTATAGGGGTTGACCAAGATTACAAAAATATCCTTATGGGCGCTGCCAGATGTTCTCTTGCGGATGGTTGGGGTGGAAGTATGTTAGCTACTGAGCTTCAGGATCTACTTTTAGGAAATCCCCAACCAATACGTGCAAAAGTTAACATAGGCTTAGGGGTAATTAAGAAAGATTATGTAAATGTAGCTGTGCATGGGCATGATCCCCTGCTTGCTGATGCCTTAGCTCAGGCAAGTTATGATCCTGATATAATAGAAGAGGCAAAGAGAGTTGGGGCAAAGGGAATAAATCTTTCTGGAGTTTGCTGCACGGGAAACGAGGTTTTGATGAGAAAGGGAATTCCTATTGCTGGCTCCTTTGTACAGCAAGAGGTGGTGATAGCAACAGGTGCCCTTGAGGCTATAGTGGTGGATGTGCAGTGTATTATGCAAAATGTTGTGGAAATGGCTAAGCACTTCCATACAGCAGTTATAACGACAAGTCCTATTGCGATGATGGAAGGTGCTTTGCATATTCCCTTTGACGAAAAAAGAGCCCTTGAAGTAGCCAAAGAAATTTTGAGAACAGCTATTGCCAGATTCCCTCAAAGGGATCCTTCCAAGATAAACATTCCTGATCAGAGTGTAGATATCGTGGCTGGATTTAGTCATGAGGCTATAATGTATATCCTGGGAGGAAGATTTAGAGCAAGTTACAAACCTTTAAATGAGAATATTATCAATGGTAAAATTCTTGGTATTGCTGCTATTGTAGGTTGTGATCAGTATAGGGTTTCAGAACCCATTCAGGTGGAATTAGCTAAGGAACTTATTGCTAATAATGTATTAGTGTTAGCTACTGGTTGTTCTGCAACCAATATGGCTATGGCTGGGCTCCTCTCGCCAGAAGCTTTGGAGTGGGCTGGGCCGGGATTGAGAGAAGTTTTGGAGGCGGTTGGATGTCCACCTGTGCTGCATATGGGTGCTTGTGTGGATAATTCAAGATTGCTTATAGCTGCAACAGAGATAGTACACACGGGAGGTTTAGGAGAGGATATCTATCAAATTCCGGCTGTGGGATGTGCCCCTCAGTGGATGAGTGAGAAGGCTATAGCCATAGGAATGTATTTTGTCACCTCAGGAGTACAAGTAGTTTTTGGGCCCGATTTTCCCACCCTTGGAAGTAAGACGGTGACTGATTTTCTCTTCTATGAGATAGAGAAATACTTTGGAGGCTCTTGGAGAGTTGCAAGAACTGCCAATGAGTTTGCCAATATTATGATTGATAGAATCAACTTTGGAAGAAAGGGCTTAGGCATTGATAAGCCTAAACCAAGAGTCCTCTTTGATATGGCTATGAGAAGGGCTTTAGAAGGTCCAAGGTACACCCCCGTTTTTCATGGATTGGGTTGTTTTGGACCACATACAAAAGTCGAGGTTGAACAGAGATAATGATAGGTACAGCCTAAAGGGAGAGACTTAAATTTATCCATTAAAGGAGGGATGAGTCTGATGAAAAACCCAAAGGGTCAAGTTTTAGTGGTGGGTGGTGGAGTTGCAGGAATTCAGAGTGCTCTTGATTTAGCAGCGCTTGGCTATTATGTCTATCTAGTTGAGAAGAAGGCAAGTATTGGTGGGGTAATGGCTCAACTGGATAAAACTTTCCCCACCCAGGATTGTAGTATCTGAATACTTGCACCCAAAATGGTGGAGGCCGGGAGGTCTCCTAATATTGAAATTTTAACTCTTACTGAGGTGATTGAGGTTGAGGGAAGTTCTGGAAATTTTAGGGTTACCATAAAAATAAATCCCCGTTACATTGATCCTGAAAAATGCACAGCCTGCGGCGAATGTATGAAATATTGTCCCAGATTAGCTGTGGATACCTATAATGCAAATTTAAATTTTACCAGGGCAGCTCGTATAGATTTTCCACAAGCGGTGCCCACAAAGTATTATATTGATCCAGAGGTCTGTTTGAGATTAAACCATGAGACCTGTCAGCTCTGTGCTAATGTTTGTGGCCCTAAAGCCATTAATTTTGATCAAAAGCCTGAGACAAGAACTTTAGAGGTAGGGGCTATTATTTTGGCTACAGGTTTT
>CALJDG010000088.1 GCA_938023865.1 uncultured archaeon
CCAACCAACACCAGTGCCGAAAGAAAAACTTCTGCGGGTTTTGGAGGCAGGTAGGCTTGCTCCTTCAGCCGGCAACAAACAGCCATGGCACTTCATTGTTGTTACAGACGCTGAAAGACGGGAAAAGCTTGCACAAGCACCCTTCGCAAGATTCCTCAAAGAGGCGCCTGTCGTTATTGTTGGATGCGGCGACCAGAAGGCCTCGCCTAAATGGTTTATGGTGGATGTTGCCATAGCAATGCAGAACATGGTTTTAACAGCCATAAGCATGGGGCTTGGAACATGCTGGGTAGGGAGCTTCGAAGAAGATCAGGTGTGTCAACTGCTGAAAATCCCGGAAAACTACCGTGTTGTGGCGCTTTTAGCGATGGGCTACCCGAGAAAGAAACTTGACCTTACGGGTAAAGTGCTTCATTTAATTAGGCGTCGGAAACCCCTAGAAAAAATTGTAAGCTTCGGCGAGTTTGGGGAAAAGTTGCAAAACCATAGCTGTTCCGATAGCTCTGAAGAGTAAACTGAATAACCAACTTTCACGCATACTCTTCTATGATGAATTATGAACCTTGAAGAATATGCCAAAGAAAAGCTTTGGCCCATACTTGTGGAGACGGTTCACGCCATGGTTATGTATCCCCATCATAAGGCTTACACAAGGGACGTGGTGCTCCACGAAAACCCGGATATTATGCCTTCCGAGCTTGCATCTAGGCTTGGCATCCCCCTCGGCGAAGCATTAGTAATCCTATATGAGCTTAAAAATGAGCGGAAAAGCGCTTAGCCTTTAAGGTTTTGTTACCATTCTGACGGTTGCCAAAATCAGGATTACACTCAGCAGCACTTTTAGAATCTCCTTTTCAACTTCTCCAGCGTAGGATGCACCTATGAAAGCACCAAGCACCGAGCCTATGCCCATGGCTATTGCTATTATTGTGGCGCTTCTGTTCATGTGTCCCATGTTGTGATGTTTCAAAAAGCCAGAAGCCACAGTCGGTATGGAAACAAGGAGGCTGGCTGTCCCAGCCGCAACTATGTCTAGACTGAAAACATATATGAGGGCTGGGATTCGGAATTCGCCACCTGCAACCCCAATGGTTCCAGAAATAATGCCTATCACCAAGCCTATTAAGGCTGCAAGAAGGGCTTCTTCCAAAAAACCAAGAGTGATAGTAAATATGAATGGTATTTGTATGAAGGGTTCAAGCCCAATTTTTAAGCCGACGATTACAAGGAAGGCTGCTAGAAGCCTCTTTAATGGTTTTTCCGGAATCTTATCCGTTGAAAGCGCCCCAAGATAGGCTCCGATAATTGATGTTGCAGACATGATTAGGGCGATGTTGACGCTGTGCCCGTTTAACAAGCCTAGCTGGAAGCGCCTAAAAAAGGAGACTATTACTGTTAGTAAGCCGACAAGCAGGTTTACGGCTATGGCTGTCACCACTGGAAGTCCAATAATATAGAGCAGTATTGGCGTTCTAAACTCGCCTCCGCCAACGCCTATTAATCCGGCGGCTGCGCCTAAAAGAATGCCAAAGACGAGGGCTGCTGAAAGTTTCCTATTAGATAGCGGCGTTTCTTTATTTATTGTGTTCGCCTCCTCGTTGTGCTTCCGTATTCATATCGAATAATCTTATAAACCTAACGAGGCAAATACCCAAAACAAAATGCGAAACCAGACAAAACATAAGCTGTCCTTCAAAATATGGCTGGAACATCATGGAAAACCGCTCATAGGGAAGGGTGGAGCCCAAATCCTAGAACAAATAGAAAAGGAGCACTCCATATCAAGGGCTGCGAAAAGGCTTGGCATGTCCTATCGCTATGTTTGGAGTTACATAAAGAGGGTTGAGAAGACGCTGAAAAAGCCAATGGTGGAAACTTACAGGGGAGGCCGAAAAGGCGGGGGCGGCGCAGAACTTACAAGTTTCGGGAAGGCTCTTCTAGAAGAGTATAGACGTATGGAAAACCTGTTAAACAAGGCGCTTTCCGAATGCGGACAATGAAACTTTATTTCTGCTTATTCTACTACATACCTATAGGCTATGTGTTCGCCTGCTGTTGGGCTTTTTCGTATTATGCGTAGTATGTCGCCAGGCTTTGCGCCTATGGCTTTTGCTGCTGGATCTGAAGCCTTTATTTGGGGTAGCTGATACGGTTTTATTCTGTATTGGGCTAGGACTTTTTCGCGTTCTTCTGATGTTAGGATTTCATGTTTTGGTACAAGCTTGTGCTCGAATATGTCGAAGACTGGGAAGGTTTTTGGCAGAAGCTCTATATGTTTTTTCTTAGCTGTTTGTTTTGCAGCGTTAGTGTGGCGTCCGCTTGCTATTAGGATTCCATGTTCTATTTTGGCTTCTTTCATTATTTTTGCCATGCGGTTTATGGTTAGTATACCAACAGTTTCCTCTGGGACACACCAGATTAGTATTTTCTTTTTCTCTTCTTTTGGAGCTTCAACAACATAGCTTGCCACATCTTTGACCTTTTCTTTTTTAATGAGCTTGTAGCCCCTAAGCTTGATTAAGATTTTTGCCTTTCGTTCCTCTAGAGTTTCCTCTTCAACACTCAAAGTCGTTAAACCTCATTTGCCAATCTAAGCATTCGAATCCTTAACATGATATCAACCTTTAAACTTTGCGCTTTGCTTAAAGCTTAAAACCAAGCCTCACATATTAAAACAGTTCTAGGCTAAATGGGGAGCATCGGAAGATGGCTGTTGATTTTGGGAAACTAGCTCTTGAAGAAGCTGAAAAAAGAGGCGCGTCCTACGCAGACATTAGAATCAGCGAAATCCTAAACGAAAACTTAACGGTGAAAAATGGTGAACCAGAAACTATATCCTACTCGCAGTTGAGAGGTTTCGGTGTAAGAGTTATAGTTGATGGCGCGTGGGGTTTTGCCGGCTCAGTTGACATTACTAAGGATGAGGTTAAACGTTGTGTTGAAAAGGCTGTTAGTATAGCCAAAGCCAGTGCTATGCTTAAGAAGAGGGATGTAACCCTCGTAAAAGAGAAAGTTTACTGCGAGAAGTACGTGACGAGCTTCAAAAAGGACCCGTTCAAGGTTCCAATGGAAGAAAAGCTGAAAGTTCTTGTTGAGGCTAGCCGCTTTTTAAAAGAGTCTTCGCCGTTGGTGAATGTTTCCTACGCCCATTATAGGGGTTACCGTGAAAACAAGCTTTTCATTAGCAGCGAAGGCGCTGAGGTAAACCAGCAGATAAAATGGTGTGGCGGCGGAATATCCGCAATAGCCATCAAGGGCTCAGAAGTTCAGGTAAGGTCTTACCCATCTGCCTTTAGAGGTGACTTTGCCACAAGCGGCTATGAGTTCTTTGAGGCTTTGGCTTTAGCGGAGCATGCAAAAGGTGTGGGAGAGGAACTTATCCAACTTTTCGAGGCTGAGAAGTGTCCGTCAGGCGAAATAGACTTGATTTTGTGCGGAGACCAGCTGGCTTTGCAGATTCATGAGAGCTGTGGGCATCCAACTGAGCTTGACCGTGTGCTGGGAACAGAGGCGGACTATGCTGGGACAAGTTTTCTAACGCCTGAAAAGCTTGGAAAATTCCGTTACGGCTCTGAAAAAGTGAATATTGTTGCTGACGCCACAGCCCCGCTGGGGCTTGGAACCTTCGGCTTCGACGACGAGGGAACAAAAGCCAAAAAGGTTTACCTTGTAAGGAGGGGGATTTTTGTCGGCTATCAGAGTTCACGGGAGACAGCTGCCCAACTTGGGCTTAAGGAGAGCAGCGGTGGCATGAGGGCTGACTCGCCCTTGGCTTTGCCCCTAATACGCATGACTAACATTAATTTGCTTCCGGGCGACTATAAGGCTGAGGAAATAATCGAGGATACCCGCAATGGCGTTTTGATGATGACGAACCGTTCATGGAGCATAGACGACAAGCGCATAAACTTCCAGTTCGGCACGGAAATAGGTTGGCTGATAAAGAATGGGAGCCGCGAGAAGATGGTTAAGAACCCGACA
>CALJDG010000089.1 GCA_938023865.1 uncultured archaeon
TGAATAGCCCTTAACCATCAAGGATTTAAGTATTCGCGTCCACGCACCAAGCTCCTGCCACCTCTTAAGCCTCCTAAAAGCCGTCGAGTAATGCCCATACCTAACAGGCATATCCATCCACCTACAGCCAGTAACAAGCACGTAGAGAACACCATTCAATACACGCCTATCATCAGCCCTAGGCCTACCAACCCTAGCCTTAGGAGGAAGCAAAGGCCTAATAAGATTCCATTCCCCATCACTAAGCTCACGAAACTCCATGTAGAAGGCATAAAAGAGGGAAACTTAAATAGTTTTGCAATGAGTTCTTTGAAAAGTATGTATGCGAAAAATATAACGGAAATATCTAATGAACTAATTTCTTTAAGTTTTAATTATTGGGAGACAGAGGCGTCAGCTTTTACCTCGGGATTTCTTATACATGTTATTTCTAACGGATCATTATCGCAGGCTTCCCTCGGATCTTCGATCCCTACACTATCCGGAAACTGGCAAAATCATATAATCCCCTTGATTCTCACATCCCTTCTTCTTTTTATGAACGCTCTCAGCACAATTTTTGAGAGAGCGCCGGAGATCCGTACAATGTTTACGGTAGGTGCCAGTCCATTAAGAATAAGATTTACTTTTATAATTGAGGGCATTATTTTAGGGGTTATGGGAGGAATATTCGGTTATATTATCGGTTATACAATTGCATGTATAGTAAGCTCGGCGCTGCCATCTCTAGTTCAGGAAAACCTTATAAGTGGCTCTCCATTCACTATCTCATTTTTTGTCTCCCTAATCTCCTCGGCAATTGGATATACATTGCCCTCTGAGAAAGCCGTTAAAACCGCTGTTCCAAGCGGCGTAATTAGGAAGAAAGTAAGTGATATAATTAAGGTTAGAGATAATGAGGCCATATTAGAGATGCCAATAAGACTGCAAGAAAAGGATATAAAATTATTTGACATGTTCCTAGAAAACTTAACTAAAGATTACAATGGAACTTACTATAAAGAGATGATCCTAAAAAAACTTTCATTTAATAAGTCGATGGATAAAAGCGCTTGGCATTTACTTCTGAGTTATTCAAGCAGGCAGCCTACTAGATTTCAAGTCTCAATAGCCGTAGAAGCGGGTCAAGAGTTAAAAGTCAGCATTAAACCATTTAATAGCGAACCTAGGAAAAAAACTCGGTTGACGAGCGAATATAGGGATGCTCTTAAAGCTATATCTCCAATCCTTAGGGAAGAATTACTTAAGTTTCTCATATTTCAAAGGGAACCCAAAGTCTTATCCTCAAAGCTAGGGCAGTGGAGGCCAAATTAATGGTAGGAGCGAAAGGCATTGTAGCGCTAATGGTTCTCTTATATGTATCTTCTTTTGCAACCATAACCATTAATGAAGAAAACAATATTTTATTTAATGATCCGAATGATCTAAAAATCTACGCTTTTACCGACCCACATTGCTCCGCTTGTATTAGCGCTTTAGCATCTTTACCGGAGGAACCTATCGTCTACGATTTGAGAGAAGGCGATGCTGGCGAACGCTACCAAAAAATAATGGAGTTAACAGATTATGTAGCCCCCGGCGTTCCTTTAATTGGCATCATTAAAGATAACAGGCTAATGTTAATCGTGTCAGGGTCTTTCTCATCTGATGAATGGAAGAAAATGTTAACTTCTAAATATGAAGGTGTGCCTATTTACGTATCAGAAAGAACCGAACCCATAAAAGTTATTGAGGATGAGGATCTGATTGAAACTATCACTAAACTTTTCGTTGCAAAAGGTTATGAAAATTCGTTTGAAGATGCGTTATCTACTTCCCTCATGCCCGTAACCGCTATTATAACAGCCGCTTTAATCGACTCAATTAACCCATGTGAACTCTATATTTTAACAGTCCTGCTTTCATTAGTCTTCTTTAGAGTTGGGAAAAGAGAGGTTCTAAAAGTTGGTTTAATATATGCTTTGGGTGTCTTCTTATCTTACATATGTATTGGTTTTGGACTGATTCATCTCCTTGTTTATAGCACTATTGTACGTTATGTCGTCGTAATTACGGGAATAACTGTAGGCTTACGCACGATTATAAATCTGGCCTTCGGATCTTTCGGCATCTCGGTAGGATTAAGAGAAATAATTAGCAGCATATTTAGGAAGAAGTTTAAACGCGTCCCAAACGCGATCTCAACAATATTCTCTTCCTATTTAAGGAGGGCAGCGTCTAATCCTTTAACAGCGCTTATTATAGGCATTTTAAGCGGTCTACTTTTGAGCCCATGTACATCCGGACCATACTTCATAGCATTAAGCTTAATATCTAGTTTACAAAATCCCTCAATGGGGTTATTGTTGCTACTTATTTATAACCTGATTTTCATATTGCCAATGGTGATCATAACGTTAGGCATTTATGCGTTGAGAATAACAACAAGAGACCTAAAGAAGATAAGCTCGCAAAACCATCGAATCCTCAATTTAATTACTGGATTGCTAATGATATTTCTCAGCATTTACCTTTTAAAGGTCTCAACATAACATGATTATAGTTAATCCAATAACTTTTGACTTATTACTCGAATTCTTAGGATGGATAATTTTATCCGTCCTGCCGCCTCTTTTTCGCTTATGTCTAGGAGGGTTGTGATCGTCAGGCACCTACCTTTCCTCAAGCTCCTCCAAAGGTATAGGAGGGAGGACGATTCAAGGGTTAAGGAGAGGCTTCTGGCCATACTGCACCTGTATGAGGGTAGGAGCATCCGTGAAGCCTCTGAAGCCGTTAGGAGGAGCGGGTCTTCCGTAAAGAGGTGGCTCAGAAGGTGGAATGGTGGGGG
>CALJDG010000090.1 GCA_938023865.1 uncultured archaeon
CTTAGCAATCATAACCATGGCTTCCTCCTTAGTTTCAGCCGCGTAAAACAGGTGCTCTGGCGCCGGACCCACATACACTTTTTCGCCTGTTCTAGCGTCATAAACGTACCAGTCTTCTTCGCGGTCACCCCTTCCCAGCAACATGCGCCTATACTTTATGCCGTGGGGACCAACTATAACGGGAACGCCTAAACGCCAGAAGCCAGAAGCTATTGAAGCAGCTTTTTGGGAGTAGGCTCCCCAAGCAACGCCTACAGCGCCCACACGGTTGAGGATGTAGTCGGCAATCTCCTCATAATTAGCGCGCAAGTTCCTCTTCGCAAATATATTGGCAATTTTTATGGCTGCGCCAGCGATATGCGCGTTAGCCACGCATGAACCAACGTTCACCATGCATCCGGCTGTGAACTCGCCTGTGAACTCTTCATAGGGGGTTTTGCCCTCCTCATTCTTGTACATGCCGGCTGTCATGGCTGCGCATCCAGAAGTCACAACAATATAGCGTCTGTTGGCGAATTCGCGGCACATCTCTGCAACTTCTACTCCGCCTTTCGGATAGTTTGCGCATCCGACGAAGGCTATTACGCCTGGAATCTCGCCAAGCACTATGGGGCTTCCAACATTCCTAATTTCCACGTCCTGTATTGGGCCTCTTCCAGCCCTCACCTTGTAGGTTTCCTCTTTAAGCTTCTTCTCTCCAGCCTTGACAATGAAGCTGTGGATTTGTAGGCTTACGGGGCATGCTTCCTCGCATCGTCCACATCCTACACATAGGTCGTATAGTTCTGAAAGTTTAGTTAATGAGCCTTCCATGGCGGCTTTCATGGCTTCTGGAATGTGCAGGTCTTGGGGGCAGGCTCTTCGGCAGTCTCCACACTGCCTACACTCCTTAGCCTTTTGCAGAACCTCGTCCACTTCGGGAATTGCCTTAAACTTCTTCCTTAACGGTGCCACTTTCAAAGCGACTTTAACCGCAACTTCACCCACCTTTTCAGGGTCTAGGATTAACGCTCCTGGAATTTTGCCGCTTAAAAGGTCTTCAACTATCGCGTCCGCAGGGTCGTTTGTCCGGTTTGGCAGGCCCATGCAGTTCTTTTCAGAAGCCACAATAACAGGAGCCTTAATCCGCTGTGCCTCATAGAACGAGTCTGTTCGGATGCACTGCTCATCCAAAACAACAACATCTGGAACACCGCTCCTTATAAAGCGCAGTTGCCAAGAAATTGGCCCGATAATTTTACCCCTCTTATAGTAGCGTGTGAAGTCGTGGGCTGTGCAGCATAAGCCGCAAACCTCTATTTCCCCGTCAAGCCCGTTTTCCTTCATGTAGTCGATTATGCCAACAGAGGGAACAACGTTATGCCCTATGCAGAGGATCACCGGCTTCTCAATGTTTACTGTTCCATAACCCAAATCCACCAACGGCGCATCTGGGTCGGCTTTTGGAAAGCCGTAAGCGGCTATTTGAGCTATGTCAGCCACCTCCATGCCGACGTGGTCCAGCATGCCCACTTGGAAAACTTTCGACTCAAAGTCAAGGTTGCTTCCCTCCTGTCCAGTGTGGCAAACGGAAAGGCAGTGGGTAACCTGCGTTTCCACATAGTCCAGTATTTCTTCAAGGTCGCCGAGCGTTTCAGGTTTCACTCCACAGACAAGCCTTGTAACAGGCGCTTCAACCTGAACGTTTAATCCGCCAACATCTAGGGGCATCCTCCTACCATATTTCTCGATAAGATGCTCCAATAGGTGGCGGGCGTGTCCAGTGTGGGTTGCAGCGCCGATGCAACATGCTAAAAGCACTATGCGGGACTGCTGAGCAGCCATGTTTATGCCGCATGCACCCCGCTTGTTTCCAGTTAAGTCGCATTTGCCGAAAGTGCACAGGCAGCAGACATCGCAGAAGGGCAGATAAAATGGCTTATAGCGCTGTAGAAGCTTCATGTCCCATTCGCGGAGGGCTGTCAACGATGGGAAAGGCGTTGGACCCATCGGTTCAGCCCATGCTTCCTCAACTATCTTTCCAACGGACAATTCAAGGTTTTTTATAAGCCCCAAGTCTGTTTTCATTTCCCCAATTTTCACGTGTAATCCTTTCTTGCTCAAGGTAAACACAACCCGAAGTAGAAGGTCTTAATGTCAGCATCCAACATTTTAAGCTTTTCTAAAAGCCTAAACCAAACATCATGTTAAAGGGGACTATGCCTCCCATAACCTGCATTTTCCATTACTTTTTTAACTGAAGTGTATGCCGGAGTTTCCGGTGATATGCCGAGCAAAGACTTTCCAGCAAGCACGTACTCCTCAACGTTCTCATCGTAGGCAACCCTGCCCAAAAACTTGAAGGGTAAAAGCTTTCTGGCTTGGTTTTCTAGGCTTTCCGGAAAACGGAAGCCGCCAACGACATAGAAGTTCTGGAAGGCTATTTTAACCTCTTTGGCCACGCGGTAAGCCCGTTCCACATGATCGAAGGACTTCTTTGAAGGATCGATAATGTCGAAGATGTCATCCACCTTGGATGTTATACGCCTGTTCAAGTGTTCTAAGCCAGCCGGCGAGTCAATTAGAACATACTTGTAGTTTTTTGTTAGCGACTCAAGCGCGCCCTTAAGTGCTGCGTTTGGTAAGCAGTAACATCCCTCAACCCACTTTGTGCCAAGTGCAACGAAATCAAAGTGTTCACCTTCATACATTCCACGACCCCAGATTCGGCTTTCAATGCGCTCAGTTGGCGGTACGCCAACAGTTGTTCCGCCCTCTTCCAAGAAGGTTTCAACCAGAAGTTCTGAAATAGACTTTTTACCTGCCGCGTGAAGGTCTACGCCCACCATTTCGCCCAAGTTCTGGTCTGGATCAGCATCCACAAGGAGCAGTGGAGCCTCGCCCAACTCTATGAAGTACTTTGTCGTTAGGGCTACAAAGCTTGTTTTTCCAGTGCCTCCACGACCCATGGTGACGAGAATTTTCATGGCTTCTAACTCCCTTTTTGTTGATTCATCCTATTATTTTGGGCATTATTAGGTGTTGCCTTGCAAAAGCTTGTCACATAATCTTTCTATGGCTTTGATGGCTGGCGCATCCTCATATTTTAAGGGTGTTTCGCCTCGCATTTCAGCCTCTACAATATTCTTGTCGAAGGGCAGAAAATCCAAAATCTCGAAACCATTCACTTTGGCGAAGGCTTCGACAGCTCCTCTTTGAGCCTCGTTCTCAATTTTGTTTCCAACTAGAAGGATGTGGTTTATTTCGGCTTTCGTGCCTAACTCATGGATGCGCTTGGCTGTTTCAAGAGCCTTTACGTTGGCATTAACAACAACAAGCATTACATCCACGTGCCTCGCTGTGCCGCGTCCCATGTGCTCCACGCCAGCCTCCATGTCCAAGACAACGGCTTCGCCCCGCTCCACAACCAAATGTCTCAAAAGTGAACGGACAACAGCATTAGCTGGACAAGTGCATCCAGCCCCGACAGAACGCACAGTTCCCATAACGATAAGGTTTACGCCTAAAGGCGTCTTAACAGCGTAGTCTCGCACAATATCGTCAACGGTAAATGTTAAGCGGAAAACACCGGCATAACCGGTGCTAGTTTTCGCCTCAATAAGCTGCTTGTTCTCTGATATGGGCACTATGCCGCTGGCTTCTTCGGAGGATAAACCCAATGTTAAGGCAAGATTAGGCGAAGGGTCAGCATCGATGGCAATGGTCTTAAACCCCTTTTTAGCTAAAGCATAAGCCAAACCGCCGGCAACAAGAGTCTTGCCAACCCCACCCTTACCGGAAACAGCCACCTTCATAAAAACCACTTACAGCTAGACAATTAACTCTTCTATAAGGGCATATTCTTCCATTTTCCAAACAACAACTCACATCGCCAAACTAGCATCTCATCCCATATAAGCATTTACAAACCGCCAAATACTTCTATTTTAAAATCTAAACATGCCTTTCGTTATCGATAATTAAAAACACTGCGGTGACTAAGGAAAGCCTATGGTTTTTAAATCCGTGAAGAAATATTAAAGGCTTAGGGGATCGCAAGTACAAGCGCATCCGAAGTATGGTGTTCCAGAATGGCTAAGATAAGGGCTGTTCTTTTTGATATGGGTGGAACGCTAGTCAAGCCGGAGCCAACGCCGAAGGTTTTTAAGAAGATCCTTAAAGCGCATGGAATAATCTTGCCTATCGAAAAAATTAGTAAGGCAACAGAGAAAGCGAGAGAAAAATTAGGCATTGAAAAAATGATGGAGCTTGGGAACAAATTTTGGGTGAACTTTAACTTTATAGTCCTTAAATATTTGGGAATAAAAGATTATGTGTTACCACTGGCGGAGGCTATTGATAGAGAATGGTGGGAATACGCTAACATATCGCTTTACCCAGAAGTTCTGGAAGTTTTGCACAAGCTTAGAGAAAGAAAAATGAAGATAGGCATAATAACAAACACCTTCAAATATGACTTAGAAAAAGTTCTTTCAAAACTCAACCTAAAAGACTTCTTCGATATAGAGACTTGTGTAGACGTTGCTGGCAAAGCAAAACCGGATAAAGAAATTTTTAACTATGCTTTAGAAAAACTTGGTCTTCAACCCACTGAAGCGGTGTTTGTTGGAGACGAACTTGAGATTGATTACGAAGGTGCATTAAAGGCTGGATTAAACACTTTTCTAATCGACAGAGAAAACAAAGTTGACAGGAACATTAAAAGGATAAGGAACTTAAAGGAAATCCTAAATTTCATCTGACTGTTCGAAAATATTTCAGAGTCTTTCGAGGAGGGCTGCATATATTATTGGTAAGGCTATTGTTACGTCTGCCTCTATAGTTACTGTTTTTGCTTTTTCTCGGATTTTCCCCCATGATATGGCTTCTCTTGGGCGGGCTCCTGATAGGCTTCCGTCGTATTCGACGGCTGTTGTTATGTAAACCGCATAGTCCAGTCCTTTCTTGAATAGGTTCCACCATAGGACATGGTGTTTTGATATGCCCCCGCCTATTATTAGGGCTCCTGATTTTTCGGCTTCCCAAACCATGTCGTTTAGGAGTTGCTCATCCTTGAACACGTTTATTTTTAGGTCTTTGTGATCTTGGCTGAACTGCCAAATTTGGTAGCCCACCGCACCGTCTGTTATGCCTGGCACTATTACGGGTATGCCATTTTTCCAGCACCAATGTAATATTGAGTTTTCGTTGAGGCGTTTGCCAATCTCCCAGCACAATTCGTAAGTGGCAAGTTCCCTTTTGCCTTCCGCATACACGCTATTCAAGAATTCCACCATTTTCTCTTCGATTATTTCACCATAAGAGGCGTTTGGCACCAGCACATTGCCTAACCGGCTTATGTTCCTCCTATGTAGTTCTTTGTCGTCCATGTAAAAGTCGCCTTGAAAATAGTCTCGGTAGCATCTTGCCAGATCATGGTCCAATGTGCCGCAAGTCGTGACTAAAACATGGAACCAATTACGCTTAACCATGTCACGAATTATGCCCCTTGTACCAGTGGCTATAATGCATGCGGGAAAAGAGAGGAAGTTGAGGATTTTCTGCTCTTTCAACATTGCCTCTAGGATGTCGACGCCTGTGGCGACGTTCTTGGCTGTGAAACCTCCACCTTCAAGCATCTGCCTAATTAAAGCATCTGCTGAAGAACCTTTTAGAATTTCGAAGTCCTTCACTTTCTTCATTGAAAACGCCAGAATTTAGCATTTATCCTAATAAGCAGTTTCAAAATTTTCTTTGGAGTTTTAACTTCTAGTAGTTTAAGCTTCCCTTTAAAGAATGGAGTTTGTTTTTTCTCCCTTTTCACCAGATTCAACCCCACAATTTTGGAATGCTCTATTTTTAACCTTACTTTTAAATTTTAAGTTTTCAGAAAATCATTATAGCTCTGTAAAATTTAAAAAGTGTAAAGATGCCCAACACTGTTCCAGACAAAGGCTTCAGGAAGGGCTTTCGCCATTGCGAAGGCCCCCCTCCAACCAGTACAATGCATTGGTGCAACTAATTCGGGCTGTAGCCGTTTAAGGATCTCCGCAGTTTTGTCAATGCGCTCTTCGCACTCTTTACCAGACAGGTGGAAACCGCCGATAATGGCGTAAACTTTCCTTATTCCGGTTATATGCTGGACATGAAGCACCGTGTTAACTATTCCAGCGTGGGCGCACCCAGACAATATTACAAGCCCTTTATTTTTGACGTGGACAGCCAACGCACGGTCATCCCAAACCCAAGGGTCTGGCCGCCACTCGCCGTCTACAAGGACGCGTTGATGTGCATAGCCCTTCTCAAAATCCGTTTTTCTAGGTATTTCGCCAGTCACCAGCACTCCGCCATCAGCTAACAGGTAAGGCCCCTTTGTTTTCACAAATTTGGCTGGGCGAATCTGAGCCTCATTCGGGAATTCTGGATGTCGCCTAACAGAACCGTTAGATGATGCCACGCCTCTCGTTTTAAACATGTCCTCATGCACTATTATTGGTAAGTCGGCTCTACTCGCAGCCTTAATAAAGCTTAGCAGACCTCCAAAGTGGTCGTAATGCCCATGAGACAAAACAACAGCCTCAACCTGTTTAAGGTTTACACCTATGCCACGCGCGTTTGAGACCGCTCCTTCGGGGCTTACTCCGGCGTCAAAAAGTATACTGTGCGCCTTCTCATCGATAGTTATTGTAACAAGCATCGACAAGCCATGTTCAGCTATTGGTAGACGTAAATTCTCTTCAACCCATTTCTTGCCCATGCGTTCTGCAACCCAACTTCTGAAGCTTTGAACTTCTCGCTGATTAATGGAAGATGTTAAGTCTACACAGTTATCCATCAAACATATTACTTCTAGGCTTTCAGCATCCTTAAGCGGGACATCTTTAGGCACTTCTAACAAACTCCACACGTTTTTAGAGGAATAGGTCCTTCTCCCGTGATCTTATAAGCTCAGTGGCCTTCGCATCCTCTGATTTTATGTATTTATACCCTCGGATAATAGCCACCGGAACACCCTCATTCGCTTGTCCAATAACAAGCTCCGCCGCTGAGCAGAGTTCATCGGCAACGGCTGTCTGCTTGACACGTAAAACATAGCCGAACAAGTCCTTTTCGCCCCTACGGTCTCTTATGGGCTTCAATCCTGAAACGCCAACGGCAACGTTTATTTCGCCCTCTCTTAAGGGTCTGCCATGCGTATCAGAAATTATAACAGCCACGTCACAGCCGGTTAAGCGCTTTATTTCACGCCTAATCTTGGCAGCCGAAGCGTCAGGATCTTCCGGGAGCAAAGCCACAAATCGTTCTCCGGGCACGTTGGACTTGTCAACTCCGGAATTGGCGCAGACAAATCCATGCTTTGTTTCAGTAATTATTTTTCCATCAGCCATGCGCCGAATGCTCTTCGCTTCTCTAAGGACTATTTCGACCATGGCGGGGTCCTTGTCGTAAAGCTCCGCAACGGTCTTCGCGAAAAGCGAAGGCGCAACCTCATCCAAGTTTACAACTCGTCCCTCAGCCCTCGAAACGATAACGTGCGTAACAACTATTATGTCACCGTTTTGTATTGGTGTCCCCTGACGCTCGGAAGCTCTGTATATAAGCTCTGCAATGTTGTCTCCAGCCTTTATAATTGGTAAGCCCTCAATACCGATTATTTGGATTATGCTCATGAAACGCCCACGAACATGTTATACGCCGATGTTCTTTATAATTTCCACCTTTTTACGCAAAGCGGTTTCAAACAATGGTTTCAGCTGTTTATATGCAAAAATTTTTAATGCTAAGGTTGTTCTCTCTAAAAGGCGAGATGAGCTTAGATGAAAATATTACACGAGTTTGTCCCAACGCGCAAATTTTTGAAGCTTGCCGAGGAAGTCAAAGATCTTGTTGACGGATGGAACATAACTGACAGCGCCGCCGGGATGCCGGCGCCCAGCGGCACGGCAGTGGGTTGCGTCTTAAAAAGCAAATATCCAGAAAAGATTGTCATTCCAATATTCATACTCCACTACAAGGGACCAGTAGAGGTTGGAGGTTTGGCTTTGGCTGCAGATGCCGTGGGCCTAGATGGGCTAATAATAACCATGGGAGACATACCAAAATATGGAGAACCGGTAAAAATGTTTAAATCTTCAGAGGAAGCAAGAGATTTCCTACGCACTACAATACGTTTAAAAAATGTTAAATTGGGATGCTTACTTACCGCACGCCGAACCATTGAAGAAACCATTTCAAGAGCAAAAGAGCCATGGGACTTCGTCTTTTTCATGAGACTTGAAGACAAAACTTTTCCAGCTCTTGAGCACGTGGCAAAAGAATGTAAACGCCTAAACAAACCTATATACACATACTTTCTAGCCGGAACACCTAAAAACGCCGAAATGGTCAAACTAATCGGGTGGCCTGTAACAACAACTATGGAAAAAGTTGAAGAAACAGCATCAAAACTTGAGGGCTTAGTTGACGGCGTAATAGCAACATGCGCCGGAGACTATGAAGGCGACAAAGAACTCCTAACAAGGCTTCAAAAGTTTAGAAAATAGAGCCCTACTAAGCGCCAACACCCCCTTATCTTTTGTTCGAATCATTTTTGATGTTGAATCCAAGAATTAAATGCTGAAAACATTTCCAGAGGCATTCTCGGCGGAGGTTCGGGCTTTTCGTCTGGATACCCCATTATAATCATTGCTTGGGGCTCAATTTCACTGGGCAAACCCAAAGTTTTTCTTACAGCTTTTTGGCAAAATAGTGGCGCACAAACCCAACATGCCCCAAGCCCATGATAATGAGCCAGGAGAAGCATGTTCTGAACATAAGCTGCAACACTTTGAACACCCATTACATACTCAGCCTTCCGCCTCCTTCTATCTGGATATTTATGCATGTTCTCCATTGACAGACAAGCTATAATAATGACGGGGCTTTCGGTAATTCGTTGCCAACTCTCAACCTTAACGATGTCTTCGGCTTTCTCTTTGGGAACGCCATCCTTGAGCATGTCTGAAAGCCAAGCCTTCCCCATTTCTGCGGCGAGCCTCACCTTCACATTTTCATCGTCTATCACAATTATGCGCCAAGGCTGAGCATTATGCGCGGAAGGAGCCCACTTAGCCAAATCTAAAAGGACATTTAAGACTTCACGGGAAACCTTTGCTGGCCTAAACTTGCGGATGCTACGCCTAGTCTTAATAAGTTTGATCCCGTCCATTTCAAAGCACCAAGCAAGCACTTTAATATTGAAAGCCAATTATATAGGTGTGGTTTCATGGGCACAATTGTGGCACTTGCCGGCGGCGTCGGCGCAGCAAAACTCCTAAGAGGACTCGTGAAAGTTGTGCCTCCGAAAAATCTTTTCGTAATCGGTAACACAGGTGACGACATAGAGCTTTACGGGCTTCATATAAGTCCAGACCTGGACATAATAATGTATACTCTTGCGGGAATGGTGGATGAAGAAAAGGGCTGGGGAATAGCGGGCGACACCTTCAACTGCCTTGAAATGCTTGGACGTCTAGGATTTGAAACATGGTTCCGACTAGGAGACAGAGACTTGGCAACTCATATAATAAGAACCAAAATGTTACGGGAGGGCATGACGCTCTCGCAAGCCACTGCAAAATTATGCAAGATGCTTGGAGTTAAGGCTAATCTTATACCAATGAGCGATAACCCGGTGCGAACAAAGATTCAATCTGGAAACGTGCTCCTCGAATTCCAAGAATACTTCGTCAAGAGAGGAACAAAGGACACAGTTACAGGCGTAATTTTTGAGGGAGTAGAGAGGGCTGAGCCGGCACCTGGCGTTGTCCAAGCCATAGAAGAGTCTGAACGCATAATAATTTGCCCAAGCAACCCCATCCTGAGCATAGCTCCAATCCTAGCCATAAAAGCCGTAAAAAAGACTCTGGAAAACTCAGAAGCACCAATAATAGGCATAAGCCCAATAGTTGGCGGGAGAACTCTCAAAGGACCAGCCGACAAAGTAATGGCAAGCATGGGCTTCGAGCCCTCAGCCTACGGAGTAGCAAAATTTTATGGAAACCTTCTAAAGTATTTTATAATCGACGAAATTGATAAAGAGCAGAAAGGCCGCATAGAAAGGCTTGGAATGAAGGTTACGGTAACAAACACCGTAATGAAAAACCTTGAAGACTCAATTCACCTTGCAAAAGTTGTGATGAGCATAACATAGCCCACTAGACATAAAAGTGAGATTCAAGTTTCTTAAAATGAATAAAAAAGCAATAGAAGAAGAGTGTAAAAGTTGCCAAAAACATGTTGCCTTGTAGCTTTGGGTGGAGCGGGTTTTTCGAAGAGTTAATGGTGCGTTTGAAGTGGCGTTATGTCTAAAGAGGATAGAAAAGTTTTGTGCTTGCGGGGGTTTAATTGAAAAGGCGAATCGGCAGAAGAAATTGCCTTAAGAGATGTTGGAGAGGAGACAGGGCTGGATTGTGAAACAATTGATAAAATTGGTGAAGTTCATTAAAAGTTCTATAAGGGGCGGCAATATTTCAAAACTGTTCATTTCTATCTCTTAAAGCATGTTGGCGGTTTGCCTAATAATCATGGTATTGAGTGGATGATGTGAGATGATTTGAGCTTTTGGAAGCGTTGAGAGTTTTGGCTTATGCTGAAGAAAGGAAGATTTTGAAAAAGCTGAGAAAATGCTAAAAGAAAAGGGTCTTTCTATTAAGCCAAGTCCCCTTATATGTAATGCAGTTAATAAAAAGCATTCATTGCTTCCATTATACTTCGCGAATTTCGCATCGGAGCTTCTTTATAACTTCTTCAGCTTTCGATGGCTCAACTTTGAGGGTGTAAAGCATTTTCGGAGTTCGGAGCTTCAGTTTTACAACTTCTTTTAAGCGTTTAACTGCGCAGTATTCGGCTCTCTCGCTTATTTCAACAAAGTTGTCTATGTCGAAGATTTCTGTCGGCATTTTGTGGTCTCCAAGCTGATGCTTTTTGCTTAATCTAATTTTTAATTGTTTTGGTCTTCCATTTGCCCTTAAGCCTATCACAGAAGCGGAAAAGCTCTTTTTGAGTGGGGTGCTTGCCTTCGGGGTTTGATATGTAGTAGGCTGCAACAGCATTAGCCAATGTAAGCCTAACAGCATCGCTCAGCCCATAAACTGTTCCAATTATGTTGCCAGCGTTCCAAGCGTCGCCGGCGCCAGTTGCCCTCAAAACTGGAACACGAAAGGCTGGAACGATTGTTTCTTTTTCCCCAGCGAAGGTTGCAGAATAATCTGTTGTGTGGAGGTCTATCCTTGCCTTTAAATAGGAAGTCAAAAACTTTGCAGACTCCTTCGCTAACTCTCCTAAACTCAAGGCTTTTCTGGGTTTTTCAGCTTTGCCTTTCAAAAGAAAGGCGAAGAAGGCTGCCTCATTCTCGTTTAGGCTTAAAACGTCCACCAGGTCGCCTTGCATAACAGTTTTCAGCATTTTTTTAGCTGCTCCCTTGTTTGGGATTGGGTCAGCAGGGTCAAAATAGGTTTTGCCTTTCCCACGTGTTTTAACGTGATGGAAAACTGTTTTAGCCAGTTCGGTGCCATATTTTTTTGTCCCAGCCCAGTTGAAAACGCATATGCAATCAGCCCTATCTATGACTTCAAAGTCCTCGGCGTCCAGGTTTTGCGGCCCAAAATCTGAAAGGGAGCCAACATCCCTAAGCATGACGTTGGTTTTTCCATCATCGGTTTCAAATTCTAGAGCTGTTGTTATTGAGGGCTTTTCTACAATTTTTATGTGGGTTAGGTTGATTTTCGGCGATTTCGCATAGAATTTGATTAGTTGAAGTCCGAGCTTATCCGTGCAAACTATTGGTGTAGCCTTAACTCCTAAACTTGCTAGTGCCGCGGCGGTATTTATGGCGTTTCCGCCCTTGAACTCTTTTTGGCTTATCCCGTCTATGCTTCCGCCCTTTCTTTCAACAACATCCATGACCATATTGAAAAGCTGGTCTGGGCTTATGTTTATGCTGACAAATCTGTCGATGAAGAAGTCTGGCATAGCAACAACTTCGGCTTCTCTTTGTTGGCTTTTTAGAAAATCCTTAACTTCATCTAAATACTCGTCTAGCAAGTTTTCGCCTTCCAAACAAAAGTATTGCTGACTAAATGGAATTAACTCTTTTGAGCGTCATCCTCCGATGAAAAAGTGGATCAACGCCCATACAATGTCTCCGTAAACCAGCGCTAAGACTAAGCCAGCTGTTATAAAAATTAGCATTGGCAGTCCAGGTGTTGCCCAGACTTCTTCTTGGATTTTTCCCTCTTCGATAGCCTTTTCCAGCCTTTTCAGTATGGTTTCTCTCTCCTCGTCTTTTGGTAGAATTAGAAGCTTTCGTTTTATTTCGCCTTCTTCTGCGTTTTCCACGTCTTCAAGGGGGTGTATGTGCCATTTCTCTTTCAACTTTTTGATGTTAATCTTGTAGCCGGTTGCCAGAACCAAAAGTCTTTTGCCTATTGACGCCTTTCGCTGTTCACCCTCGAAAAGCTGGCTGCCAGTCTTTATGCGCCATAAGAGGTTATGGAACAGTAGGTATATGGCTGTTAGAGCTGCTAAAATAACGGAGTTGCTGAAAACCGCTATTGGAAAGAAAAAGTTCATTATTGGTGAGACTTCACCCATTAAGGGTCTAAGGAGCTCTGATGGGTAGAAGGGCAAAGCCATGGCAAGGCACATCAAAGCCTTTGCATCCGCCCCGCCGAAGCCTCCAGCATAGAAGAGGATTATGGCGAAGGCTGATGTTAAGCCAAAGCACAAACCGAAAAAAGGCAAAGAAGAAAAATCAAAGAGGAAAAGTTCGGCAAAGGTTAATGCGAATGCTGGTGGAGCAAGAAGAACCCAGACGCTATTGCTTACCTCACGAGTTTTATAGTCGCTCCAAGAAGCATAGAGAAAGAAGAAAAGTGTTATGCAAGTTTTTCCAATTTCAATAAAAGCTTGCATTTTTAACACCATGAATGATCACTAAATAAGGTCTTGACACTGCGATTTTAATATTGACATTTAACCGTAAAATAAAATTCGGGTTTATAATTTTGTGGTTAGAATTGCTTTTACGTTGTAAAATTTTTGGGGTTATGCTTTTTTGGTGATCGGTAGATATGCTCCAGTTTTGGGAACTATTTTGAAGTAATAAGTTGTCCCACTTTCCCATCGATAATTTAAAGTGATTGTTATAACTTCACCTGCTCGTAACGTTCTCGACGGCGAAAATGTTGCATCGTCCGTTACGTCTAGAAGATTCGCCTGAGAAGTGCCTATGTAAACCTTTATTATCTCCGTGTCAGATGATCCGCGGTTTCCCACATCGATGTCTATTTTATTGCCATCATCATAAAACCTCACATTTGCCTCGTAGAGTTCCACACCTGCTTGTTGTGCTGCTCCGTGCATGTATATCATTATCCATGCGTATGTGACGACTATGGCTGCTACTGCTATGACTATAAGTAGTAAAGTGGCAAGTATCGGTGAAATCCCTTTTCTAGATTTAAATGATGCTTTAGTCTTCATGTTTTCACCCATTTCTATTTACGAAATATTTGGAAAGCCTATTTAA
>CALJDG010000091.1 GCA_938023865.1 uncultured archaeon
CCCGTTTGCGTTAGATAGATTAGCAAAGAAAGATCCTGAGGGATTAAGTTTAAGTTTTGCTGAAATATTTGCAAAGAGAGGCGACCAGACCCCTATTGTCCTTTGTGATGTCCATCAAAATGGTCGCCCAGATTATGACAATTTCTACCGTTTTATTCCCAAAGCCCGTTTTCTCTATCCTAACCCCAACGCGCCGCTTATTGTTTTGCGTTGGGGCGGAATGGTTGATTTGGTTTACAGAAGTGCTGATGTCTCAACTGAGCTAATTCTAATGACTTATTAATAGGGAGGTGCTAAAAATGAAACATGAAAGGATGTGGCTTTTAACAACATCGCTTCTAACTTTACTCCTAATTTTGGCAACCAGTAAGATATTACCAACCTCGCCGTGTCTTGGGAATAATTGTGTGACACTTGCTGTAGGTTCTTGTAAATACGTGTTAAACTATCAAATCTCATGTATAGAGAGTCGTGATCAATGGGGAAATAAAGACGAATGTGTGCATCCACTGTACTTTCCATACTATTGCAAGGAAACAAATAGAACTAGAGATGTATGGCTATATCAATGTAATGCGCCACCACCTCCAGGAGCCACCGGCCCACATGCACAATGGATGGAGATAAGAACATATAATTGCGGCACAGAATGTAGAGCCGAATTTGTGACAAAAAAGCCATAAGGAGAGAATTACATGTTCCGAAGCGAATGGTTAATATTTGTCGTGTTAATTTTGTTACCAGTCAACGCATGGTTATGGGTGTTTTATTATCTTCACCACCAACAAAGGAGAGTTCCTAACCCTGTGAAGGAATACAGAGAATATGCCGCCTTTCGTGTTTCCATCGCTAAGGAGAAGTGGGGCATTAAGGAGGGTCAAAAGTTAGTCTATCCATTTCCTGTCAGAAGTCAAACAATTCTGTTCGGTTCCCAACCACCGGTAGGAAGTGGTTACCCAGTGTTATTCATTAACATCTCATGGGTTACCGAGCCCGAAGTTTTTAACCCGATCATTCAAGAAGCCTTAAGATCTTCGCCTTTCCTTCATATTGTTTTGCTCTCTCACCCTGTTGGTCGTCCTCCATATTCTGAGCATAGACAGAAGTTACAAGAAATGCTAAGGCACTTTCCTCATCGCCACCGCATTTCTATCCTGATGGGGGAATGGGTGCATCGTGCTTTCGGTGGAGAACATGGAATTTTGGCTTTTCTTTGCGATGGCAATGGCATTGTGCAGGCAGTTGAGCCATACCCTCCCCTCAAAATTTCTCGGGATTGGGAAGAAGAAGTTGCTGATTGGAGACCAAAATTGCATCAAGCAGTGAAGAAGGTTTTAGATAATTTCTTCCCGAAAGGACAGAGAAGGTGAGCAGCGATGAGGAAGGGCTTGACCTTGATGGAACTTTTGGTCGTTATGAGCATTCTTGCTACTTTAGCTGCATTGTTATTTCCTGTCTATTTGAGGGTCCGAGCAAGGTTCTACGAAGTGAATTGTGCTAATCAATTGAAGCAAATAGGTCTTGCTCTCAGAATTTATGCCCAAGACTATGGTAGAGATGACCCATATGTTGTAACATACTTAGGCAAACTTTATCCCCGTTACGTGCCTACCAAAGACTTGCTCGTTTGCCCTTACTTTCAAAAATTAGCCCCAGAGGTCGTGGAAGAGATGCACCAATTTTCCCAAGCCCGATGGGGTGGCCGTCCATGGAACTCATATGACCAAGTAATTCCCAAAGGTATTGACAATCTTGCCCGAAAGTATCCCGACGAGATCATTAGTTTCGCTGAAGTTTACGCTGTGCTCGGTGACAGAATTCCAATAGTATGGTGCGCTGTTCATAGAATAGGTTGTCCATCTTTCTTGGGACCAAGTCCCAAAGGGCGACAATTTTGTGCCCAATATTGCACAAATCCGTATGCGATTATTCCTCCAGAAATTAAAGGGGTTCACCCCATTCCCCCAGGTATTTTAAGCGACTTGAACCGTCCGTGGATCGTTTTACGGTGGGATGGCAGTGTTTACTTCAAACTAAGTGGAGGGTGGGAAATGCATTTTGAAGAGGAGTTCTTGGAAGCAATGAAGGGGAAAATAAACGATAAAGGAGGCGATTAGCATGCGGCAGTATGTGGCAACAATTTGGGTAGTTGTGAGCACATTGATTTTGCTAAACCTTACAGTCAATGTCTTCCCTTATGGTAGCCAGTTATCTGCTTTGCAGTCTCCGTCGGCCTTAACAGCCTTATCCAAACCGGGCTGTAGGCTTGGAATAACCGAAGATGTTAACAACTGTGGGATATGGGCCTTCTTCACTTGCAGTTCTATAGGCACAGACCAACCAACCCCAGGACACAATCAACAGTGCGAGTTATGCAAGGTATGGCAGATTCAGGTTCAGGCTCAACAAAAGCACATTAAAACTTGGCGAGATCGCAATGGCGATGGTGTAGCAGATTGCGAATTCTGGTATGCATGGCCCTTTCCAAAATGCATACAGATTGAAGATGAGATAGCTTGTGAGATGTGTCCCCAAAAACCTGTGATGTGAAGATAGATTTAAGGAGGCACTCGGAATGACCCGTCGTGACTGGATTAAAGTCATCCTACTTGTTCTTATTCCGCTCAGCACATGGCTCATTGTGCTTTATCAACAAAAGACAAGATGGCGGAAGATGTGGATGAAAGGTGAAAGTAGAAACAACGCTTTAATGTCCCTTAAAAAGGAATACATCCGAAAAACCCGCTTCAAGATCCAGACTGGATTGAGAATGCCAAATGCTTTTCCGTTTCCTGTCAAGCGAATAGGCAATCCTGTGGCTTTAGGTTTAGGCAAGCCTGTCTTGTTTTTGAGTATTTCTTGGATTGCGGAACCAGAGGTTTGGGAGTTAGCAATTGACGAAGCACTAAAGTCTAATCCTAATTTGCAAGTAGTTCTGCTTTACGACTATGCAATACCTGAACCAGAAGCCCTCAAATTGGCGACTACTATGTGGCACAAGTGGAATAACCATCGCATATCCATCTTGATGAGCCCAAGTTGGTATAAAGTCTTCGGAAATACCCAAGATGGTATTTTGGCGGTCTTCTGTGATGAAAGAGGCATCATTCGGCATATTGAACCTTACCCTTCCTTGAAAGTCTCTCCATACTGGGCGGATGAAGTTGCCGATTGGCGTCCCAAGTTGCACCAAGCCGTAAAGAAAGTGCTGGACAAGTTCTTTCCGAAAAGGTAAACAGGTGTCAAGTGAAAGTTTCGTTTCCCCTGTCATTTTTGCTGCTTCAAAGCCAGTCGGTGATGCGTTCAAAAGTTGCTTCAACGGTGTAGGGATCAATGCGGCGCCAAACTGTCACACCACGAGATGCCCTCTCTGCATCTTCAAGCCTCTTGTAACGAATTTGCACATG
>CALJDG010000092.1 GCA_938023865.1 uncultured archaeon
GACTCAAATGAGATAAGAGCATACCTAAGGAAGAGGCGCATAAAGGCAAATATACCATTCAACCCTAGGAATAGGCGCAATCCCAAGCGTGGAAGACCATACAGGCTCGATAGGAAAGCGTACAAGCGCATGAGGAGCGCCGTTGAAAGATTCTTCGCATGGCTAACAGCATTCAGAAGAATAACCATAAGATATGAGAGGCTGGCATCAAACTTCCTAGCATTCATACAAACAGCCTGCATAATCATTTATCTAAGGGTTTTGCAATGAGTTCTGAAACAAACAATAAAGTAACGTTTTAAGGTTCTTTGTTAACTTAAAGGGCTCTTCAGGTTCAACAATCTTTTTAAAGTAGTGAGCAGCGGAATACCGACCAAAAGGGATGTTATGATTACCAGCACATCTTCAATGTAGGAGCTAACGGCTCCTTTAATGAAAATGTAGTATACGGCTTCTGGAGGCCAGCCGAAAACATTGTATAATCCAACCGGAATCAACAAGAAAACTCGTGTTAAAGAGTCTGTCACCGTTGCCACGAAGGATAAGAGGATTGAGGGGTAGACAAGAGTTTAATGTTCTGTCCAAACAGGTTTTTGCTTAACCTTGCAGCTGGGTATATTAAGGCTAAAGCAAGCAAAATGTCTAGAATAGTCCATATTGGAAGCCATGTTCCAAATGGATGAGCAAAATATGATGCAAGCATAATGGCGTAAACTGTCAAAACAGGCTTCCATCTCCCCTTAGCAAGAAAACCAGCAGCCAAAACGCCTAAAGGCTCGGCAACAATCCCAAACATCCAAACATCAATGGGCTTAACCGCCCTAGCAACAACACTGCCAATGAAAGCCGTCAAAAACCCTCCCCAAGGACCCAAAACAACCCCCTCTATTGGCTCAATGTATATTGCCCAATTACGCCACAAACCAAAAGACATAAAATACAAAACCACATGCAAAGCCGCAAAAACCCCAACAAAAGCAACCAATTTAGCAGACAACCTCATACTTCAACCCGATGTAAAAATTTACACAACAACTTGATAAGCTTTACGCTCTTATTAAGATAATGGCGCTTTCAATGGGTGTGTATGGCATTTTTAGTTTTTCTTGTTGCATAACCTGGAGGGAAGGGGGTTAAGGGCCTTTGAAGTCCATTTCACTATTCTGGACTTTAGTTCTCTACCCCTTAGTGAGTACATCGATGGATCTTGAAGGATGGGGAGGTCTGGAGAGCTAGATCCAAGGCTAATGACCAAGCGCGGCTGAGAGGTGGAAGCCGAGGCTAGACTGTAAGCATCGCATTAGCTTTTAAACATCATTTTGAGGGAAGAGCATCGCTAAGGTTCTTTGAGCCCTTTCTCGATGGCGGCTGTTGCGTAGGAAGCTGTAGTGGGCCGTGTATAGGTGGATTTTCTCCTTGCTTTAGCCCCTGAATGTTGCGTTCCAGGGCCTGAAAACGGAGAATTCTGCTTCAGCAGTGTTTATGTGGGCTTCGCCCCTTGCATACTCGCCGCTGCTGTGGTTTACGGTTTCATGGGGTGAGGCTACTAAGGAAGTTGTAGGCTGGATAATCGTCAGTGTATAAGGCTTCCATATCGTCAATCTTGAAGTTTTTAAGTAGGTGGTGGAGAACACTCTTGGCTGCCACATCCTTCATGGGGATAAGCCTCACCAAGCCTTTCCGCCTGACAACGCCCAAGATGGGAAGCTTATCAGAGGAGTAGGTTCCCCTACCCCGACGCTTCAAACCCCTAACCCTGGAAAGCCTCTTCAGGCCCTTCTCCCCCTCAAACCAGCTGTCACGTAAACCTCATCCAACTCACCAACTCCTTCAAGCTTCAGGGTTGAAGAGGCAATGTAAAGGTTCAACCTCAGCTTCTCAACAATCCTGTACATGGTGTTGTATGGAAGCCCAAGGTCTCCTGCCAACTCGCGAACGCTAACCTTTGACTGAACCATGAAAGCCGTGTAGAACCAGAATCTCAAAGGAAGCTTTTAATGCGCCATGATGGTCCCAGTCTTATCGTTGAACCACCGCCCATAATCCTTGCGTCTATACTGTTGGTAGAGACTCTTACTCCAACCGCGTTTAACAACAGATCTGCTACCACAATATACACATAAAAGACCAGAACTCATGACAGACTTTACTCTTTGGATGATTTTTGATATAAGGTCAAGGAATGATTTATCTGCTTTTACAGATGCACGGTAGAAAGATACCCCTTAACGATCAAATAAAATCTATTTTAGTCTAGCTTCAAGATGAGTTCTTAATTAATGTAAAAAAGAGGAGATTAACTCCTCCTCTTAAGGGAGATAGTCAGAGTTGCTATGGCCACTATCAGCACTAATACGCTCACTCCAATGCTAGCGTAGATGATCTCCTTCCGGAGATTAAGGAAATAGCTGAGGTCATGAGCGGGTTGAGGAGTGATGTTGAACCGGGTTTTCCTTCAACCCTCCCTATTTTTCTTTCCCACCCGCTCCGCTCGTCTCATTGGGATAGATGCTATGCAAAACCTCCTTTACCTTCTCAGTTATCTTTGGACCTAAGCCGTAAACATCCCTAGGCCAGCGATTCACATTAATAAGGGCGCTGAGCGGGGTCCCATAAGTCTTCAGTATGCTTACTGCCTTCTCCCTCCCAATGTTCGGTAGACTGGCCAAGAAATATATTTGCGCGTCAGCTATGGTTTCAATCTTCTTAGCTGGATGAACCGC
>CALJDG010000093.1 GCA_938023865.1 uncultured archaeon
GTCAGACAAGGCAAGTTTCACCTTTATACCACCGCTTTAAAGGCTTGCCTTACCATCCTCCAGAAAGGATAGACTCCATTGCCGACGCGTTAGTAAGCACAAACCCGCCACTATTAGAGCTTATGGTTAAAAGTTTAAGAGGTGCTGAAGGCGACGCCGTAATGGTTAAAGAGGAAGAAATTCACCAAGCCTTTAGAGAGTTGGCTAAAAAGGGATTCTTTGTGGAGCCAAGCTCAGCAGTAGCCTATGCAGCCTACAAAAAACAACTAAGGGAAGAAGCGAAAGCACGAAAAGAGAAAACAGTTGTGATCCTTACTGGAACAGGACTGAAAACATCTATAAAACCAAGCTAAAAGTTAGCCTCGTGAAAGATTAAGAAGCCTTTCGTCAGGGTGATAAAACGAACATCATTTTATGAATTTTGATGTTATTGTTTTAATGATTCTGTAGACAGATTAAATTTTATAGGAAGATACTGGTTTGTTCGGGACAGAGTATTAGATATTTATGAGCCTGGGAAAAGGTTTTTAGCATAGCAAATGGAGATTTCCCCGCAAATCCCCTCTTTTTCCATTTTCAACGATAATATTGTTTTATTTTCTTTTATCAGCGACTAAAGGAATAACAATTTCTAAACAGCTTATGTACATGTAATGCCTGCTTTCATTCGTAGCGTAACTTTTATCTTGCGCGTCTTTACCATCCTTAGAATGAAGTTGTAACATAAATCCAAAAAGTGAATTAAGATGGATCAAGACAAAAGTGGCTTGATTTCGGATGATGAAATGATACGGGAAGCATGCCAAATAATCGAGAAGGCAAACGAGGAGAAAATAATTCTAAGATTGTTGGGTGCCATGGGAATAGTAATGACTTGCTCAACGGTTTCCAAGGACTGCTTAGAAACGTATAAAAAGTTAGAAAGACTTGGCGGTGGAACTTCAATGTTTACAGACATCGACTTTGCTGCTTACGCAAAACAAAAGAAGGATATTGAAAAATTTTTCAAGAATCGTCTTGGCTTTAAACCTGACATAGCGATAAATGCCTTATTCGGCAACAAGCGACTCATATACTATAACACTGTAAAAAATTACTCTGTCGATATATTTCTTGACAAGCTTGAGTTTTGCCACGACATTCCATTCGTCAATCCGAAAGGTTGCGGGCGGCTTGAATTGTTTGATTACTATATTCCACCAGAAGATTTGCTTCTAGAGAAATTACAGATACATAATATAACTTATAAAGATATAGTTGACATAGCTATGTTGCTTCTAACCCACAAGATTGGCGATTCAACATCCCAAGGCAGTTTAAACGGTAAATATGTAGTCAACATTCTTTGCGACGATTGGGGATTTTGGTATGACGCTATGAATAACCTTCGCACCGTTGAAAAATACATTAATAAATTTGTCGAGGAGAAAAAGTTTACAAGAGAACAAGCGGCGGTTGTATTAAGTAACCTGGCAAGTCTCATCAATCTTATCGATGCAACTCCCAAGACGAATCGATGGAATAAACGTGCAAAGGATGGAACCAAGAAACTATGGTATCGTCCTGTCGCTGAGATGGAAAAAAGAATAAACGTGTAGTTATCGGCAAAATTTTGTGGTAAGCTTATCAATTGGTTGATCATTTTGAGGAGTCGTGATTCAAAAGAAGCTCAGCGGAAAGTTGATGAATTAATGAAGATTATTCGTTGGGCAGATGATTATCGAATGTTTAAAGTTGCGGACACAAAATATGTTGAAGCTTCAGTTCAAAGGATTTGTTCATCACATCTAGTGGCGAAATGGAAGCGTGTCAAAAAAGACGTGACTGATATGAACGAGGCTTTGACTAAAAGCCCGCTAAGAAGGCTCATCGCAATTGCCACAATAATGCGTTTAGTGGCTATGACAAGCATAATGGGTTTCGTTATGCTGTTTATTGTTGTTGCGCTCTTGAAAGTGGCGCTGGGTCTTTCTTACTCTGCAGTTGTTGCCTTAGTTCTGATTTGTTTGGTTATTGTGCCAAACTCCTATCTCTATTTAGACCGCTATGTTCGGTTCAGAATTCGTGAGTACCATGCAAGTTTGGAGTCAAGATTCTTGCCTAGGATGAGGAAGGTGAAGGAATTCGCTCAAGATGTAATTTTCCATATGAACGACGTTATACGCGAATATGATCTTAATCCGGACAAGTGCAAGTTCCGCCTTCGCCACTGCGACTATGAAGGGGTGATTTGCGTCAAAAAAAGTCGTTTTTCAGGGTTATTTGTTGTCAAACCTTTAGTCAAATAAATCTTTTTCCTCTTAACACATGTAACCTATGCAAAAAGCTTTATATCAAAACAGAAAAAATATTAAAAGATTTTCCCCTATAATGAGGGAGGAAAGGAATGGGCGAAGAGCTATATGTAAGAAGAGCCTCAGGGCTAATAAAGGAAATAGGCCCTTTCACTGTGATGTCAATAGGTGTTAGCTACGTTATCTGCGATGGGTTCTACTACTTTATGGTTCAAGCGCCATATCAATTCCCAGGAGTGAACATACTCTTATCTATGGGCATAGCCGGCATAATGCTGTCGCTTGTTGCGCTGGCTGAACTGTTCTTGACGGTTGCCATGCCACGTGCTGGAGGAGAGTACATCCATATATCAAGAGTAATTCATCCAGTACTCGGCTACTTTACAAGCTGGCAAGTTTGGCAAGGAAATACCTTTATTACAGCTGTTGTTGCTTGTACGACCACAGTATTTTTTGGACAATTCTTTCACGTTATTGGAATGGTAACAGGGTCCGACTGGTGGATTAGCCTCGGAGAATCCCTTGCAGTACCGCTGGCCAATCCAGCGTTCTACATAGGCTTCGCTATACTTGTGCTAATAATATGCTGGGTCTTGTTATTAGTTGGTATACGCGCCTACAAATGGTGGATAAACATACTATTCATAATACCACTTATAGGCGGAATTGTCACGCTAGCAACAAATGCATACCTGCTGTACGGCGGCATTGACGTCGTCAAGAGCGGATGGGACGCCACATTCGGCGTCGGAGCATGGGATGAAATTGTAACAGTAGCGAACAACAACGGTTGGGCTGAATATGTCGCAGGCGCGCCCGGATGGCCTGGTGTGTGGTCTATGAACGCTACGATGGCTTCACTTGTAAGCTCCGGTTATGCGTGGTGGGGAATTGGCATGGCAAACTATGTTGCCGGTGAGGTCAAGGAGCCATCTAAGGCATTTGGCATCGGGATACCAGCCGCTATCGCAATTATCGGTGCATACTACCTTATAGGCGCAGCTCTACTCTTTCAAGCTTACGGCAACTTCATATCAATGTATAACTATGTTATACTTGGCGGATATGGGGATCAACTTACCATAAATCCTGGCTTGACGCCCACTTTCTCGTTGTTCACTTATGGGCCTATTTTGTCAAGTAATCCCATTGCGGGTCTTATCGTAGCATTTACCGCCGCACTCTGGATGTTCAACGACATACCTATATTCCCGCTTGTATCCTCAAGAATAATGTTTGCATTGGCATTCGACAGAATGCTCCCTGAGAAATTCGCTGCAGTAAACCGCTTCGGCAGTCCATCTTGGTCCATCAACTTCTGTATGATAATAATTATCCTTGGAGTATTCTTAACATGGTGGAACCCATGGTTCCTGGGCATGATCTGTTTCGCCGGTGTTTTCTGGCGATACTTCTGGAGCAGTTGGGCATGTGCGATACTGCCATATAGCAGGCCTGACTTGTTTGAGCGGGGATACACATGGAGGATTGCCGGTTTCCCAGTTGCCTCAATAATTGGTTTGATATCAGCATTGTTAGCAACGTGGCTGATGTTCCCGGTGATGATGTGGATAGTGAGCGATTGGTCATACATATGGTGGAATGTGTTCTGGTGGATGATCTCATTGGTGTTGTTTATTGCTTTCTACGCATACAATGAGAAGAAGGGCATAAAGTTAAGCGAACTATACCAGACAATACCGCCAGCTTAGCATCCAAAACCTTTTTATTTTTTCTGACGAATTCTTGATAAATGTTGGATGATGAAAATGACCAGGTTATTGTTTGCCTCTGATTTCCACGGAAGCACTGGATGCTGGCGAAAAGCCTTAACAGTAATTATGCGTAACAACGTGGATGTTGCGATATTGAGTGGTGACCTAACAGCAAAAGCCATAGTGCCAGTGGTTGAACAGAAGGATGGAAATTATAAGTTCACTTTTTTTAAGAAAACGTATAGTGTAAAGAAAAAAGATTTAGAGAAGGAAATTGAGAGGATAAAAAGCTTCGGATTGTACCCCTACTTATGTACCGAGGAGAGAGCAAAGCAACTCGCGCAAGATAGGGAAGAACTTTTACAGTTGTTCGATGAAATGGCTGTAGAATCAATTAAAGAATGGTTAGATATAGCGGAGCAACATGTAGGAGATAAGATTAAAAGCGGACAGCTGAAGCTTTTTCTCATACCAGGAAATGATGATACTAAGAAAATTGATGAAGTTATACAGAATAGTGAAATAGCGCTTTATCCGCTTGGAAAGATTGTGAAAGTGGACGATTTTCACGAAATGGTTAGCTTCGATTATGTTAACCCGACGCCGTGGAAAACCCCGCGTGAAGTGTCAGAAGAAGAACTTGAGGAGATGTTGAAGGAATTATGTGAAAGGGTAGAGGATCGTGAGCACATGATTCTAACCTCTCATTGTCCACCATACGACAGCAGTCTTGATTTGGCTCCTAAATTGGATGAAAAATTAACTCCAATATACACTTTTGGGCAGCCAGTCATGGTTCCTGTGGGATCGAAGGCCGTTATGAAAATAGTTAAGGAATATCAGCCAAAACTAGGCTTGTTTGGCCACATACATGAGGCTTCAGGCTTCGTTAAAATTGGGCGGACGCTCTGTTTAAACCCCGGCTCTGAATACGACAGAAATGTTTTCAGGGGATACTTGATAGACATTAGCAAAGACAAAGTTGAAAAATATTGGAGAATAGAAGGTTAAAAATCTTAAAGTTATGTTTACATATTGGCTAATTTTATTACAGCGTTCTTTACTATTTCACATACCGCTTTTATGTCGTTTGGGTTTACTTTATCTGGGGTATCTTCCGTACTGTGGTAGTACGGGTCATCGGGCTTCCACAACCAAGACGCGGAAACACCAGCATCTATGAATCGCCCTTCATCGCTTGTTGCAAATGGACATATTCCATATTCCACAAAGTAACCAATCCTATTCGCTTCTTCAATAAGTAATCTATTTATTTCTTTCGACGTTTCCAGCCTACCCTTATCCGGCCATAATCCCTCAGTAATAACTTTTAATTTGCTGCCCACAGCAACCATGTCCACATTTATAACCGCCTTTACTTTATCCAGCTCGTCTTTATGTATTTTGCAATAATTATATGAACCCAACGAACCCAGTTCCTCTTCTGCTCCCATAGCTATCAACTCTACGCTCCTGTTAAGGCGATATTCCGGTAGAATTTGAGCCAATTCAATCAGTGTTGCAAGTCCAGAAGCGTTATCATTTGCACCGGGAGTGTTTGCTGTGTCTCTGTGCGCAATAACTAGTATCTTCTCATCCGCTTTCCTCCCTCCCTCTATTATTGCACGTACATTTTTCGTTTCCTTTTCTTCGCTTGTGACGTCAACAACCAGTGTTGCCTCGACTTTTCCTTTAGCGATTTGTTCAAGTAAATATCGTCCGTCTTCAGAGTTAATAGTTACCGCTGGAATTGGATTGGGTTCTACAGGGAGGAA
Source organism: uncultured archaeon (assembly GCA_938023865.1). Taxonomy (GTDB): domain Archaea; phylum Thermoproteota; class Bathyarchaeia; order Bathyarchaeales; family Bathycorpusculaceae; genus JAGTQI01. The sequence continues at coordinate 5,785 of CALJDG010000093.1, forward strand.
ACGTTTTTTAATGTCAAAGTAGCCGCTTTCCATAGTGGCTGTGAAAATCCAAGGGTTATAATCGACCATTATAACAGCTTTCGCACCGTTTTTTGCTGCGTTGGCAACTTCCTCATAAAAAGCGTCTTTGTCCTTGGTTCTGGAAAACATCACAATTTTTTCTTTAGCATCTATTTTCATAAAGTCCTCTTCTTTACACAAGTTTGCATACACTAGTTCGCCTTTAACACCCTCCGAACTTGTTGAAACAGAGTAGAGCATAGCCCTAACTTTGATTTCCTTTTTTGAGGGGTATGAAAGCAACACTTTTGCCTCTTTTTCAATGAATGAGGGTGCGTTGAAAACATCGTATTCGACTTTTAACCCCGCCTTTACGAACTGTTCACTCATATATTTGATCGACTTCAAGTCGCCTTCAGTCCCGGCTACACGAGATCCAAAACTTGCAAGATTTTTAATGTGTTCAAAAGCACGTTTTGCATTGACTTCTGTAATAGCTTTTTCGACTCTCTTTTTCAAAGGCATAATTCTCTACCCCTTTTACATTAACCATAGAACCCGATAATAAGCTTTAAAGGAGCTTAAATTTTTCTCATAAAGAGCCATGAAAGAAAAAAGAGGTCATTTATTTTTTAGCTACCTTAGCTATAGCTTTTTCAAATATATCCAAGCCTATTTTTGCTTCTTCCTCTGTTATGCATAGTGCTGGAATCAGCCGGATAGCGCTTATTCCGCAGCCCAAAAGTGCCAACCCGTTCTTTAGGGCTTCTAACAAAATTTTCTCCCGTTCCTCCTTTGCGTAATCTTTGGTTTTTCTGTCCTTTACGAACTCCACTCCCCAAGCCAACCCGATGCCACGAACGTCCCCAACAATCTCATACCTATCTTTAATTTCTTGCAATCTTTCTTTGAACAGTTTTTCCAGTTTCGCCGCATTTTGCATAAGTCCATTTTGGATGACTTTTATAGTGGCCAATGCTGCTGCGCATGCAATCATGTTTCCCCCATACGTGTTGCTATGCACACCTGGAACTTTGAAGTCAAATTCTTTCCTGAAAACTGTGGCTCCAATAGGGATTCCGCTTCCCAAAGACTTTGCAAGGCAAACGATGTCTGGAGCAATTCCGAAATGTTCGATTGCAAACATTTTTCCAGTTCTACCCATACCCATTTGAACTTCGTCGCAGACCATTTTAATGTCGTATTTATCCATAAGCTTTTTCAGTTCCCTGAAGAAGTTTTTGGGAGGAACTATGTAGCCACCTTCTCCTTGTATTGGTTCAAAGAAAATTCCTGCCACTTCCTCCGCTGGAACGTAGTGGTTGAACATCTCCTCCTCGATGTAGTCTATGACCCTGTTGACTAGCTCGTCTGGGTGCTCATAGCCGTCGATTTTCCATGTGTTCCTATAAGGGTTGGGGAATGGTATGTGGAACACGCCTGGCATTACGGGGGACATCTTTGAACGGTGCACTGGCTTGCTGGCGATGAGGCTTAACGATCCAAAAGTTCTGCCGTGAAAAGCTCCTATAAATGCGAGGAACAGTTTGCGGTTTGTGTACCATTTCAGTATTTTGATGGCGGCCTCGATGCTTTCTGTTCCGCTGTTACAGAGGAAGGTTTTCTTTTGGAAATCACCCGGAGTAACTTTCTCTAGAGCCTCAGCTAACTCCACCTGTTTCTGGTTGTAGTAGTCCGTTCCGGCAGCATGCCATATCTTATTTAACTGCTTCTCAATAGCCTTCTGCACCTCAGGATGTCTGATACCTGTGTTCAAAACAGATATCCCGGTTGAAAAGTCAAGGATTATGTTTCCATCTACATCCTTAAACCACACGCCTTCACCGCTTTCTATGACAAGAGGTGCATATTCTGGATCGTTTGTGGTTGTTGCAATGTATCTATGGTGTCGTTTTATTACTTCTTTCGCCTTTGGACCCGGGATTGGTGTAACAATTTTTGGACCTTTAATTTTTTCCGCCATTTTTTCCCTCCAGTTGGAAGGTTTAATTATCCTTCGAAAAGCTTTAAGTTTTTCTAGAAATAATCTCAAGTGTCGCCATGCTGCGAAGTAGGGAGCAAAGGGTGGCTGTGGAATAGATGGAAAGTAAAACCTTGGAAATATTGCAAAGAGACGCGAAAGTGATTGCAAAGTCTATGTACATCCGTTTTTATCCAATGGCTATTGAAGAAGGCGAGGGCGTAATAGTTAGGGACGCTGATGGAAAAGAATATCTCGACTTTCTAGGCGGATGGTCTGTCGCAGGGACGGGGCATAGACACCCCAAAGTTATGCAAGCTCTTAGGAAAGAGATTGATAAGCTGTTGTTTAACTCGTTTATATCGTTCTCAAACGAGACAACCGTGAGGCTTGCTGAAAAACTCGTTCAGATTACTCCTGGAGATTTTCCCAAAAAAGTTTGGTTCGGTTTAACAGGGTCTGATGCAAACGACTGCGTGTTTAAACTTGTTCCGTATTTTAAGAAAAGGTCACGCTTCTTGTCGTTTGTCAATTCTTACCATGGACAAACTATGGGTTCTCTATCACTCTCCGGTCATAAATCTCAATCAGCATTTGTCGGATTTTCCAACGTTGTTAAAGTGCCATACCCTTATTGTTTCCGCTGTCCATTCAAACAGGAATACCCTACATGCGACATTTACTGCATAGACTACATTGAAGATTATGTGTTCAAAACGTACTGCCCTCCAGAGGACATTTCCGGACTAATCATCGAGCCCATTCAAAGCGACGGCGGAGACGTTGTTCCACCAGAAGGTTACATGGATAAGCTAGTAAAGCTATGCAAAAAATATGACATAACGTTCTGCGCAGACGAAGTCAAAGTTGGACTTGGCAGAACCGGAAAAATGTTTGCAGTTGAGCACTGGAACGTTATCCCAGAGCTTATTACGCTCGGAAAACCAATAGCTTCAGGAATGCCTCTAAGCGCATGCGTTGGCAAATCTGAGATATTGGACTCTAAAACTGGCTCTCATTTGTTCACTTTGAGCGGGCACCCATTAAGTTGTGCTGCTGCATTAGCTACGATAGATGTTATAGAAAATGAGGGACTAGTCAAAAACGCTGAAAAAATGGGTAAAATTCTAAAAAAAAGACTTGAAGAGTTGAAAGAAAAATATGAAATTATTGGTGATGTGAGAGGTAAAGGACTCATTTTAGGGGTTGAGTTTATTAAAAAACCAGAAACCCTGGAACCAGCACCACGGGAGGTTGCAAAAATATGTTACAGAGCATGGCAACTTGGGTTGATTTTGGGTTACGTGGGAATGTTTTCGAACGTTATTGAAATCACGCCACCCCTCACGATAAACCAGAAACACGTTGATTTAGCATGTGAAATCTTTGAGCAAGCTATAAAAGATGTCAATGCAGGAAAAGTTTCTGATGCGGATATTGAGGTGTACAGCGGATGGTGATTCAAAATTTGACGACTTGCGACTTCTAGAAAGCTTCATATGTGTCAACATCTTGGATCCTACTTCCTCACCGAATTCTGTTAAGAGACATTAACAGAACTTTTAGGTGACCGCTTTGGTTCAATAGGGGCTCTATTAGCCAGTATTCTTTGCCTGTTTGTGTGTCTTTGGCGTAAGCTATGCAGAAGTCGAGTTGTGTGTCTATGGATATTGTGGCCAGTTTAAGCTCGGCGTCATTGTGGTATATAATTATCGCTCTTTTGTAAACTTGCATGTATGTGACTTTTCTTATGCCATAATCCTTGTCGGGTGTTACGAACTGAATGAATTTATGGGCAAGGTTGATTTTGAGGGTTGTTCCTTTGCCGTAGCTGTCTGTGAAAATGTAGTTCCATGAGAATAGTGTTATTTGGATTGATTTTGTGGCATCCACGTTTCCAAGGTTGTCTGTGCTATAGTATTCGATTGTGTAGACTGCGTCAGCTAAGTCCATTAGGTTGAATGGCTCGGTGTAGTTTAGCCAGCCGCTGTTGTAGTTGTTATATTGTAAATATTGTAAGCTGAGGAGACTCCTGAGCCTTCGCCGCCGCTTACCTTTAATGCGAATGGCGTTTCTGGGGTAACATAAACCGCGTCCCTCACATACTTTGGCTCACCGATGGTTATTGTTGTTTCTGGCGGGGTGTTATCGAGTATAACGGTTATGGTGTTAGTTAGCTCAAGGTTTCCAGCATAGTCTGTGCTGTTAAAGTCTATGTAGTAGACACCGTCAGAAAGCCCAACCAAATAGAAGGGTTGTTTAATTTATCCAGCCGCTATTATAAGGAGCATTATGAATTCTGTATGCTGTTAAGGCTACGCCAGAACCGCTAATATTGTCTTCGGCGATCAGCGAGATAGATGTAACTGATGTCAGATATGTTATATTGTCTACGACAAATTTAGGATCTCTAATAAATATTGAAGTTTCACGCGGAGTATTATCCGTTGCAAGGATATATTCTCTTTAGATAAGCTCATTATCCGAAGTGAAAGTATGCTCAAAAACGCCATCGCCATCAGAATCCACTCGCACGGTAACGCCTTCCTCGCCCAGAGAAAGAGCATACCAATCGATAATGGATTAATGTAATGAGTAGCATTAGTTAGCTCAGCATAATGGCAAGCTCACTCGAAACGGCTGGTTCTACTGGACCTTTAAGAACGGCTCCACTGTGGGCTGGAAAAAGCGCTAGGCTCAACATGCGAGGCTAACCGCTAATGCTTCGCTGTCTCAATGCGGCTCAGCGCACCCTTTACAAGGACTGTTATCGCTATTTGGCAGACGGCTCAAGTGTTCAGCGGTATTTATGCAGAAACTGTTGTTTCTGGTTTAGCGAAACCAGAAAACCATATATCGGCACCTACACAAAAGTAACAGCGATGCACACCAAAAGGCGGCTAAGCTTTTAGTGGAAGCCCATAAGCAAACAGAAAAGCAGGAAGCGGGAGCCACATGGCAACCAGAAATTAAGGGGAAGATCATTGATTTTCTGTGGCATTTGAAAAAAGAAGGATATTCAAAAAAGACCATTGAAGTCTATGGTGAAAGGTTATCGCAACTTGCCAAAAGCTGCAATGTTCTTAATCCAGAAGAAGTCAAAAAGTTCATAGCAGAAAAGGAAACATGGAACAGCATCAACTGTGGAAGAAGCCGGAAAACTCATCCGATCAGGCTTTGAATACATATGTCATCACAACGACGTGATGCTTTTCAGAAAGCGGAAATAGGTACGAAAATAGACCACTAAGGAAAAGTAAAAAAGACTTAGGAAAAGGTTTTTAGTTAAGTTGTTATATGAGTGTTCTGCAAGTGTTTAGTTAGTGTGAAATGTGAGGTTGATATTGATGTCGGTGTTTGCAGCTCCGGGAGCATATGACCGTGCCATAACCGTCTTTTCACCAGATGGGAGGCTTTTCCAAGTTGAGTATGCCATGGAACTTGTTAACCGTGGAGCAACAATTTTGGGGATAAAGTGTTCTGAAGGT
>CALJDG010000094.1 GCA_938023865.1 uncultured archaeon
GAAAAGCTCGCCTATCTTGAATATTCCAGCCTTCTCCACGCTTACAACGAGCCCCCTCTTGTAGATTAGCCACTGACGAAGCAGGCAGGCGCTTATCAACGAGGGCCTATAAACGCCAACAACGGGCTTTTCAACATCACGGCTTAAAGCGCGACTAATAGCCCCCTCAACAATTTTCAAGGCGCTGTTTTCAGCTAAAGCATGGCCCACGTTCTCAGCCATTGGTTAAACCTCCCGCCGAATCCACGTTTCTCCATATTAAACCAGCAAATCCACGGCGCATCCGCTCAAAACAGATTTTGCACCGTTTAAGGATACAGCCGCTGACTGGGTCTATAACCTCATATTCTACAGCAAACGTCCCGCAAAGCTCACATTTTTCAGCTGGCGGTATTTTACGCCATAAAAATGGGGGTTTTTCTCTTGTCATTTCTGAAAATATAAGGTGTTTTTGGCTCTTTTCGCTTGATAAGCCCTGTTCAGGCTTAAATGGTGCCTTGTCAACTTGTCTGTTTTGGGCGTGTGTTTTCCGCTCATTTTCAAAGTGTGAACAAGCCTTTTCCGCATTGCTTTCCTTGTTTCCAGTTTCGGCTCCAACTGTTTCGTCGAAAGAAGCTTGATTCTCTGAGTTTAGAATTTGGAAAGCTATGCCCTTCTGGTGAAAAGTTGATAAGGTGGTTTTTAGCCATTTTTTAAGGCTTTCCTGCCAAAAGAGGCAATATTGGCTTGTATTTTCCAGAATGACAAGATGATTTGGCTTCTCTTGCAAGGTTTGGTAGGTGTATGGCTTCGTGTTTACGTTCTCTTTTACGTATCCCATTGAGGTGAGGGATTTAAGGGCTCTTGCAGCTGTCACCGTTGATATGCCAAGCTTTTCAGCAATCTTATGTTTATCAACAGCCTCATCACATTCCTCAAGAAAGCTTAAAACCTCCTGCTGTCTTTTACCAAGCCTCGTCACAGTTTCCATAATGGCTGTTTGTAGGGCGTTAAGGGCTGTTTGAAAGTCTTCAGGCGAGGCTACAACATAGCTTTTATCCCCAACCTCCAGCCTCAAACGCTTCTTCTGGTTTATGAGGGCTAAAACCCTAACGAAGTTTAATATCTTCTCAATGTGTGTGCGTAGGGCCACCTTCTGCTCTTTCGTAACAGCCAAATCCAAAAGATGCATGAGGTTGGAAGGCGGAAACACTATTACCTCGGCTTGCCAGTTGTTGGCCCTTAAAGCGTTTTTAAAGTCCTCCTCGCTATACGGCGTTGGGTTTCCCTCCCCCTCAATGAGGTCTTTAAGGCTTTGCGGCATGATGGCTTCTCGAAGCTGTTTGGCTAAAACCCGCCTGGTTAAAGCAACGCTGTGGTTCATCTCATATTTGAAGACTCTTCGGTACAGGTCTGGATGAATGTCCAAATCGCTTTGCGTAGTTATGAAGTTTCGGGCTTTGGTCTTCGCCCTTCCAAGCTCCATTTTACCCGTTAACTCGTTCCTCACCGGATAAATCGTCTCTATAGATTGCCCTTCACCGATGGCCCGTAAGCTTAAGCTTCCAGTCTCGCCCCTAACACCTGCAGCCTCATAAATTATGAGGGTTCCGCAAAAGTCCTCTCCAATGTATTTTATGGCTTCAGGCGTTGAGGTTGTAAACTCAAAAATCCACTCCTCGGGGATCAGCGGCTTAATAGCCCTCAAAGACTCATTCTTGCCGCTTCCGCTAAAGCCTGAAAGAATTGTTGATATGGGATACCTTGTCTGACCGCTACAAAGCGTCACAAAGTTTAGCAGCAACGCATTGTCTTCCCCGATAAGCCTTTTCTTGCCATACTTAACAACATAATCCAAAAACTTCGGGTCTTCAAGAAGCCTTTCGGCTCTTTCCCTCTCCTCAGCTGTTAAATGTTTCGTCTTGGGAGCGATTGGGCACTCTGCTACATTGCAGTTCCGCTTTAAAATATCGTCTTCACAGCCATAAACATAGCCGCCCTTAACAGCGCTTTTAACAACGTTTTCAAGCTCTTTCTCGCTTAAAGGTGGATTGTTGAAGCGGTTCCACTCCCGAAGCCTTTTAAAAGCGTAGTTTGGGCTCAAACCCTTAAAGTTAGTTAGAAAACTTGCTAAACGAATAGCATACTCATTTCTTGTCCCCTCAATTGTTCCCTTATAAAGGGCATTAATGCACGGCGGGTTCTCCCCACTATACGGTTGTTTAGCCAGATCTTCACGGTTAAACCAATACTGTGTTAAGGAACGTGAATTTCCAACACCAACAGCATTTAAAGCTTGGTAGAAAAGCTCCTCAAGGTTTTTCACGGTTGTCGGCGGATTGTCATTTAAGCGTTTATACCCTGCCGATGGAGCCATAATGCACAGTTTGCCATCACCAATAAGCTCTAAAGCCGCCACGTTATGGTAGGCGCTAACAGTTTTCGGCCTCGTTTGGCTATAGTATATCCAATGTTGTCCGCCGCTCGGCGTCTCTTCAATTTGCGTTATCAGAAAATGTTTCAGGGCTTGTCTGCCCTTCTCTCTTGCTTCTTCGCTAACATTTTTTACATCAAAATCTATAGCTGCAAAATACAAGCCATTGTTAAGCCTTGAACCGCAAATAAGCGCAAAACCATCAGCCTCACTCCATGGCAGGGCCTCAAAATCGCCTTCACTCTGCCTCTCCGTCTGCCACTGGCTCCACCCATGCAGTGGCTTCTTCTCCTTAAGCAAAATAACGTTTAAGCCTTGAAGCCAGTATTGGCGCGCTGCTCCTTTAAGGCTTGGCTCCATTTTGCGTGCTCCTTAACGCTTCAATTACTGCTTTTTCCTGCCAACCGTTGAGCCGTTTTTAAACGTCCAGTAAAAGTATCGTTCCGTGTAAGTTTACCATCCTTAGAATCCTCCTCAAATATCGGGGTGAGCACCAGCGCGTCATCAACCTCAATTGCAACAGCCTCAACCTTGCCATGCTTCTTTTCAAGCAGTTGAACCCATGATTTAGGAAGAAAAACCGCTAAGCCTGTTCCAATTTTGCAGATTTTACGTTTAATCGG
>CALJDG010000095.1 GCA_938023865.1 uncultured archaeon
TCTCGTCACGGGAGATTTAAAGTCTTGGAATACTCCTGGTCCTTGGAACACAGCGTTGGCAATATCCTCTTTAAGCGGGTTCCCATCAGCATTCATAAAGTCATATCTGTCCTTCTCGATAACTCCAGAAACATCCGTGAACGGAGCATAACTCTTCGAAGAAACAACAGCCGCTGAAGCCAAAGAAGCAAACATAGAAAACGCCAACATCGAAACAAGCACTGCAACACTTAACAAACGTTTTTCCACTTTCATTTTCATACCTCTAATTTGGTCTTTCTATAGTTTGCAACGCATCTGTTTAAAAAGTTTTCCATCAACAAAGTGTATAATGGAAAACAACCATCAACATCAACCATCATTAAAATGTTCCTTTTTCATAAAAATGACCAAATAGAAGCATGAAAGGCCGAAGCAGCACCTAAGCCTAGAAAACCACAAGATTAGAGACTTAAGAAACATTCTGACACACGCCTTGCTATGCATCACAGCCATGCTACCCACAGCATTAACAGCCATAAAACACGGAAAACTAGAACAAAAAGGGCAATAACAGAGCTGGGCATCAAATTAACAAGAAAACATCAATTTAGCAACACTCCATCGCGCGCTTGAAAACTCCCGCTAACACCAGCAATACCCGAACCCCATATCAATTCAACTTCTACATAGCCCGAAAAACCTATTACTCTTAAACAAACCACCATACCTAAAGGCTTTGAGAACCACTCAATGGAAATCGCCTCCAAAAACGGTTCCCAAAAGCTTCCTAAAAACATAACTTGAAAATATCTGAAAGATAAGAGCAAACCTTTAACGCCTAGTTTCCCCGCTCCACACGCGAGACTCAAACCTTCCGAAGCAAGCTACCGTCACCGTCCACGATCCCTTGCAACCAAAACTTCGAAGCCAAAAAGCCAACTATAATCAATGGAAGAACAATAATAAACCCCTCATGAAGCAGAAAAACCCACAGACCATCATTTTCGTTGCTACAACTCTAAATGTTGTTGGAAATTCAGGTCGCAATAACGCAAGCAAAGAATTCTTCAGCATTGCTAAATATTTTAAAAGTTGCATAACATTTTTATTTGGCATTTTTTATGGAATAAATGGTGAAAAACGTGGAAACAACTATCAAGGTAGATAAGCAGGGCCGCACAGTCCTTCCGAAGGATGTTAGAGTAGCCCTTGGAATAGAAGGGGAAACGGAAATGGTTTGCAGGGTTGTCGGAAGCAAAGTCATCCTTGAAAAGTTCTCCATAGAATCGGCAAAAAAGGCCTTCGCCGAACTGGAAGAAATGGCTCCAAGCCTAGAATTTGACACCATAGAAGTTGAAGGTGAGGATAAGTATATCGATAGGGAATACGCACTCCGCAAAATTGGGCTTCGAAGCGGCTGTTGACGTTGGCATAATAGTTCTTGCCCACTTTAAAAATCCTGCCCGCAGACATGCAGCCCAACTATTGCTTGACGCCCTCACCCTAAAGAAGCGCATCCTCATTCCCGTGAACACATATTTAGGCGCCTACATAATCATGACAAGATACTTGAAACTTAGAAGCACCCATGTAGCAAAGGCATTGCTAAAGACCTTATCCATCGAATCCCCAGTATTCTATGGAAACCTTCCCAAAACGATAGCTGAAAAAGCCCTAGCCTCAGCATCAACTCTAAACATATCTTCATGGGACGGTTACCTAATAGAAATGGCCAAAGAACTCGGAGTCAACAAAATATACACAATAGACGAGGAACTAAAAAGGAAAATAAAGGACATAGAAATCGAAAATCCCATCCCCCAAAGAATTATGAAAGAATACCGCCAATACATACACGGAAAATATCCTAGCAAAAGTTTCCCAAAACCCTAACCATAATTCACCAAAACTGCCAACCGTAATAGCGTGGTAGTTGATAAACCACGTAATCTTACCTTCTCTTTCCCAAAACAAACCCGTCAACCAGTGCACCCCATAGTAGCTTAAAACACGCGCAAGGAACCGGTTATTACATGTTTAAATATTTATAATTCAAAGTTTATTTTGAAGGAAGAAGGGCTGCATGGCCGCTCGAAAAGATGAAGAGAAAAGTTTGCTTAAAATGTCTAGGGATTTTCTTGAAACAGCGGAGTATCAGATAAGTAGAGCCTTCTATGATTTGACGGCTTTCAGCCTGGAGCAAGCGTTGCAGCTTTTCTTGAAGGCGAAGGTGTTGGCCGAAGGTGTTGACTATCCGAGAACCCACAGCGTTAGGGCTCTTCTGGAAATGCTTTCAGATTTGGCCCCGGAAGACAAAAAATCTAGAATGGAGGAAATTTTGGAAAAATATTTGCTGGAGCTGGGAACGTTAGAAGATGCTTACATAACATCACGATATGTCATGAGGGGGTTTACTGAGCAAGAGGTTGAAAGATTGGCTAAAGCTGTTAAGGAGATTATGAAGATTGTCTCATAAAATTCTGATCGAAGCTGCGCTCAAAAGGAGAAAAGTTTTCGAAAAACTGCCTGAATATTTAAGAATTATTAAAGATACTGTTTGTAAACTTGACCCAAAGGCAGAAGTTTACATGTTCGGCTCGGTTGCAGAGAAAAATTATAACTACTCCAGCGATATAGACATCCTAATAATCACCAGAGTTCATCCAGCCCACGTCCTTTCAGAATTGTGGAGAGCTGGAATAAAAGATCCATTTGAGATTCATGTGCAAACTCCTGAAAAGGCCATATTTTATAAATCGAGGGCAAAGCTTATTGAGGTTTAGCTTTCGCTTCTAGTTTCATCTGCTGATTCGGGGGTTCATTGCTCTCCCATCCCGTGCCTCTCGTTAAGGCAAGGCTAAGTTCACACATGCATTTAGGTCTCTGTTGTATCGTATTCCGAGTTTGGACAGTTGAACACTCTTCCTTTAACATGGGTAACATACCCGCATGGCTTGTCTTCGGAGTGTTTTTCTTTATCAAAAAGCCGTTAGACAAGAATAGAATATATAGATTTTGATGAGGCGTGGAGAAGTTTTCGTACTTCTTGGAGCTTAAGATAGGTTCTGTCGAGTGGGCAAAGGCACAAATTTAGTTAAAAGGCGACGTTATTAGTTTCCAATGATTACCTTTGAGCTAGTGTGCTTTCAAGGTCGGAGTAAGTTATCGTCTTCACGAACTTGCTTGCTGCCTTCCGTAGCTTTTCATCTTCCGTTACTAGGATGGCCCCTGTGCTCTCTGCGGTTGTGATGTATGAAGCGTCATAAAATGTTAGCCGTTCTTTATAGGCTCTCTTAAGTGCGTGGGAAAAATCTAGTTTAGCGAAATTTATTGGTTGAATCACGCCGCTCATGGTTAAGTCTTTAAGTGCGGTGGCGACATCCGCAGCGTCTTCCAGAGATATGGACTTCAATAATTTTGCAAGTTTCCAGAGGCTGTTGCAAGCCTCATATATCGCGAGGTCTGTCGTGACTAAATCTTCACGGGAGGCTTCAACTATTAGCTGTTTGCCGCGCCTAGTGACTAGTGGTAGGAGTGATGATGCGTCGAGAAGATACTTCACCGTATTTCCCTGTCCTCGCGCACAAGCTTGGCTATCAATTTTGGATCTATTTTACTGCTTAGGCGTTCTCTTAACAACTCGAGTCGTTCCGCAAGATTTCTCAATTCTAACTCTACAAGATATTTATCAAGCAATTTTCTCACTGTTTCGCTGACGTTAACATTGTATTTTTCCAACTTTTCTTTGATCTCCCTCGCAACTCTAATGGTGATAACGCTCATCATAAGCCCGTATTACGTATTGTAATACAAACTTATAAAGCTTCCTAGTATGGAATCAAACTACATACAAAGCATTATCTCACAGCCCATGATATTTTTCTAGTCTGGGATGGAAACTTGCTGACAACCATAAACGACTGAGTTCAAATTTCAGCGGATATTCAAGACGGTTGCCCAGCGCTTTCCAGACGCGCTCCGAAACAACTAAACACGCGGTAATAGTTGCGACTATTCAACCATGAAATAATTAGTCAGCTCTGAACAGCTTATAGTAAAGTCTTTACCATCGCCGCAGGATTAGCCTTGACTTTAGAGCAAAATGTCCACGGGCTGTTTAGAATCTATGCTCTTTCATTTTGGAAAAACATTTTGATTAACCGTGGAGATCGTATATAAAATTTAATCCTTAAAATATCTTTGCAGATGAGCTTACAGAAAAGGTGAAGGCACCCGCTGGAACGTAGCCATGGCGTTTGCATCTTAAGGAGGTAATAGAAATATAAAAATTTAATATATTATACTAAAAATTTAAATTTAGGTAAATCATACTTTTCTTATATGTTGATTGAAGATGTGGAACGCTTCAACGAGTGGTGGTTTACCGGCAAAGTTAGGCGTGATTTAGCTCCACCGTTTAAGAGGTATGCCTTTCAAAGAATTGTGGACAGTTTTGGAGAGCGCCAGATCCTTCTTATTACTGGACCTAGAAGGGTTGGAAAAACCACGCTTATGTATCAGGCAATTGAGAGGCTTCTGCAAACTGTACCGTCGAATAGAATCCTTTACTATTCCTTCGACGAGTTACCTGTGAGTCCTAAGGATGTTTTAGAGTTTTACGAGCGGAGAGTTTTGATGAAGCCCTTTGAGGAAGTGGACAGGGTTTTCGTGTTCTTCGATGAAATTCAGTATGTTGAGAATTGGCCTGCAGTGGTCAAAAAGTTCTATGATTTGTATCCTAACCTGAAATTCTTTCTGTCAGGTTCTTCGACGCTGCTACTATCTAAGGGGGCATCTGAAAAACTGGCTGGAAGATTCTTTTCTCTCAAGCTTAAGCCCTTAACCTTTCAAGAGTTTCTAGAGTTGAAAGGTGTGAAAAAGGCGGGGGGTGAAATTTATTCAAGGAGGCTGGAAGCCTATTTTCACGATTATTTGAGGAAATCAGGCTTTCCAGAGATTGCCGACTGGGATAACGAATCCAGAATAGCTGAGTACATTAGAAACTCCGTCATAGATAGAGTTGCCCTAAGAGATATACCCTTAACATTCAAAACGCGGGACTTCGCATTAATGGAGAACATCATTAAACTTGTTTTTTCAACGCCTGGAAGCATGGTAAACGTTAACTCGCTCTCCCAGCTTTGGGGGAAAAGCAAAATCACCATTTCAAATTACCTTAAATATCTCGAAACATCCATGCTGGCAAGGGCTTTATCCAACTTTAGGCCCTCACTGCTGTCTACTTCAAGAAAACTGAAAAAATATTATCCAGCTACGCCTTCGCTGATTTTTGCGCTTTCTAGGCAGAACTTTGAGGCTGAAACCGGAGCGGTTCTGGAAACATACGCCGTAAACGCCTTAGAAGCTGAATACTACTTCAGACATGGAAAAAAGGAGATCAATATACTGCTGAAAAACGATGGGTTATTGCCAATTGAAGTTAAAGAAACCGTAAACGACAGGGATATCGCGAAATTCTCAAAGTTAATAGAATACATAAAAGCAAAGAGAGGAATAATAATTTCCCTAAATCAGGAAATGGAAAAAGAAAACATAAAAGTGGTCCCTGCATACATGATTGAGCTCCTACTATCGCTGAGAACGCCCTAGAAGCTTCACGAACAGGCTTCAAGCGCTTCAGTTTTCCAGTGCAACTTAAAATATTTGCCGCATGAGTGGTTTGTCTTAAATGTTGTTGTAGCGCCCGAAATTTCCAACAACAACATTTAAACAAAACTTTTCAGAATCCATATCACTTTCGTGAAAACTGCTTGGAAGTTTCCACTCTAATAATGGTGGGAATATTTAAATATGTGGGAATTAGATATTTAGTGGGATAAAAGTTTATGAAAAACGTGAAAGTGGATGAAAAGGGCAGGGTTATCCTTCCTAAAAACATGAGGGAAAAGGCTGGAGTGAAAGAGGGAAGCTACGTTAAAATAAAGGCGGACGAGAGAGGCATTATTATAGAACCTATTGGACCTATAGCCGACAAATACTTTGGAGCCTTCAAGATAACGAAATGGCCAGAAGACCTCGACGAGTTTGCAATTGAGGTTATAAGAAAATGGTGGACTCGGAAGGCTACATAGACATAAACATTTTCGTTTACTGGCTTGGCAACCACCCCGCCTTCGGCAGACCATCCTACGAGTGGATAAAGAAAATTGAGGAAGCGCCACGAAGGAAATATGTAACATCAGCTTTGACGCTATACCAAACAATGGTAATAATAGCTGGTTTAACAGGGAAAAACCTAAAGGATCAAGAATTAGTTGAAGAGGTGGTAAACTCAATAGAAAGCCTATCCGGCTTGAGAATAATGCCCCTAACGGTGGAAGATATAACCCAAGCAACCAAACTGATGAAAGAATACAGCTTGGAATACGAGGACGCGATACATTTGGCCACTGCATTAAGGAGTAAGGCGAAAGAAATAATATCCAATGACGAGGACTTTGACAGAACTCCATTAAAAAGAAAATTCAGGTAAAAGCGGTAGGGAATCTAAACCTTTCTTGTTTTTAGCTTTCACCCCAATTTATGACAACCCTAATATTGTAGCCGCAATCCCGCACTAAGCTTATTTTTAAGCCAAAACTTAAAAAATAGCTTAATTTTTGCTACGAAAACTAATCATGAAAATTTTAACCAGCAATCTTTATTATTAATCCATAATGTTTTTACATTCATTAAAATATTTTAAAGCATGATCATGTGTGTGAGAATAAATGCTAATGGAAGATTGGCTGCATAAGAAGGCTGAAGAGTACGCTCACAACGAAATCCTTGCATTGCTACTTATAATTCTAGGCGTTAACTTTCTAACCACAGGTCTCCTAGTAACATTTTATTCCCTAGGCGAAGAAGGGCTGCAACTTTTCCTAACCTTCAAACAACTACAATCGGCAACGGCAACCCTTGGATTAATATTAACGGCAGCGGGCTTTGGAGTTTCATCAGCAGGCTTCATACTCGTAATACATTACGACAGAAAGAAATCATGGTATAGAAAGCAACTTGAAGACTCTTCAATAATGAAAAAATGGAAAACAGAAGTAAAAACTGTGGATCAAATAATAGAAGAATACGTTGGGAAGAGAAAAGCATAAAAACAAATCAAAGAAAATCAGTAAAAAAATAACGATCTTCTGACGGCCTCTTTTTCAGCTATGGGTAAGGCTTGCTTTACCTCTTTGAAAGCTCTAACAACATCTAAACCCCTTCTAGTTACAGCGTAAACCCTCTTATCCTCCTCCATGAACCTCTCCTCAACCAAACCCTGCTTGATTAGATAGTCAATGCACTTCAAAAGAGTATTGCAGTTCACGTTCGCCTTGTACATGATATGCGTCAACTTCAAAGGTCCATAATGAACCAAAACATCAAGAATGTCAAAGTATATCTCAAATTTAGACCTACGCACATGAAACCCCATAACAAAATCAACATTTAATTATAAACAAATTATGAAGCAAAAATACTGAACCGAAATAAGTATACAATGAATTTTCTGTTGGTATGATCTCCCATCAATGTTCACAGCGGATTAGAAGACTCTAACATTTTGCATAACCAAGTAAGAAGCCATTAAAGCCGAACAGTTTCAATCAGAACATTTATAGTGACGTAAAACTAAAAATGTTTGCATGAACGAAGCAGAAAAACAAGTAAACCAAACAGAATTCGAAAAACTAAAACAAATCATCTGCGAAAACTTTCAGATAGAGGAAGCCCTAATCGAGTATAACATTCCCACCTTCTACCTTAAACAGCCTCAAGAAACAAAAAAGGCATTTCTAAAACTGCTTAAAAAGCTTGAGACGTTTAATTTTATGGCTTATCTGCGAAGATCCAACGGCAGGATTGCATTAAGAATTTTTCCTAAAAAACCTTCTAAACAAAGTAACATTTACCTCAACTGGCTACTACTTTTTTTAACTGTAGGAACCACCTTCGCCGCTGGCTATTTATTATCAACTGAATTTTTAGACCCATTAATTGGTGGGGCAACCTTTACAGTAGCTATTATGGCTGTTCTCGGAATGCATGAAATGGGCCACAAGTTAATAGCCAACAAGGAGGGTATAGAAGCAACACCGCCATATTTTATTCCTGGTCTACCTCCATTCGGAACTTTTGGTGCCGTAATAATGCAGAAATCCCTCCCCCCAAACAGGGATTCCCTCTTTGATATCGGTGCTAGCGGACCAATATTTGGCTTCTTAATCGCCATCATTGCAACCGTTGTTGGCTTACCCTACTCATCTTATAATTGGGTTCCACCGAATACCCAAACGCTTCCAGCACCCTTCTTCTTTAGGCTTTTCGCCCGATTTCTACTGCCGCCAACCCCCATGAACGGTCATGAACCTGGCTACATGTTAGTGGTAACGCTTCACCCTGTTGCTTTCGCCGGCTGGACCGGCTTCTTTGTAACAATGCTTAACCTACTCCCAGCCGCCATGCTTGATGGTGGACACGTTGCAAGATCCCTTTTCAACGAAAGGACAAGAAACGTTTTAACAGCGCTCTCAATAGTCTTTCTCGCCATCGTAAGCTGGCCTATGGCCCTTTTCGTCCTGTTTTTGTCCATGTTTAGGCATCCGGGCCCCCTGGACGATGTTTCTGATCTGTCGAGAAGCAGGAAAATAATGCTTGGAGTTTTGGTGGTGATTTTTATTCTCTCCTCATCTTTATACGACATATTTTACTCCTTTATTGAATTTTTGAGACGGTTTGTTGGAGCCTGAATTTTACAGTGTATTTGTGTTCAACCGCTCTACAGAAAAGTTTATTAAATATTAATTTTCCAGACAAATTTGAAAGATGAAGGGCGCATCAATCTTAATAGCCTTCTTTCTATTGTTCCTAGTAGCGTCGATTTTAATTCCCTCGCCCCTGTTTCCAGGAGACTATTTAAGCATTTTGATTGGTAAAATTGCTTGGGAATACCAAAAGCTTGCGAGCGCCATTTTTAACGGGCTCTTTTATGGAATCATATTGTGGCTTGTTTTTGTTGCCGTTAGCAGAAAATTCGAGGAGGAGAAATAAGGCTAGCCCATTTTAGCCTTCAACGGGTTGTTGTAGAAAACCCACCAGCCTTATCGTGCTTCCGCATTTGTTGCAACGGAGAATCAGCTCTGCCAGATCGTCCCCTTTAACTCTTGTCTCAACAATCTGGTAGATTTCCTCAGTTTCGTCGTCTGGGGATATTACAACTCCACATTTGGGACATGGGAAAGCGCCTTCCCCATCAATTTTTGTCAAATCAACAGTGTACATTTCGCCCTTTTTCACTGTGGCTTTTTTCATCATTTAACTCCGCCTTCTTTTTATTTTAACGTTTCCCACAGTTTCCCAAAAATATAATTAACAATTATGAATCGAAAATCCATATCCCAGATAACTTTTAATAAATTACGGGGAAGGTATCCCTGCAACTTTGGGAAATGGAACGGCGTCCCAAATGCTTTCAAGACCGCAAATAAACCTTGTAAGCCTTTCAACACCTATCCCGAAACCGGCTGAAGGCGGAATGCCAACCCTTAACATGTCCAAATACCACCCATAATCAGCAGGATTTTCACCGCTTTTCAACATTCTCCCCAAAAGTTTGTCATATCGATACTCTCTTTCCCCTCCTGAAATTGCCTCGCCAAAACCCTCAGGATATATCAAGTCAAAATCCTCTAAAACGCTTGGTTCCTTATCGCTTTCCATGTAGTAGAAGCTTCTAGCCGTGGCTGGAAAGTTTGTTATCCAAAAGGGTTCGCTATGCATTCGCGATATGGCTTCCTCAGCTTCCCATGGAATCTCTTTGCCATACTCCACATTTATCCCCATGCCCTTGAGAATCTCAAGAGCCTCTTTGTAAGTGTATTTCTTGAGGGGCAACCTTGGCACTTTTAATGTTTTTATGCGTTCTCCAATCGCTTCCCGACATTTGTCTTTCACGTTAGCTATTACATAATAGAGCATTCTTTCGCCCAGCTTCATTACATCCTCGCACTTAGCATAAGCAACTTCAAGGTCTATCTGCCTAAACTCTGTCAAGTGACGCCTTGTACTCACAGTTTCTAAAGGCTCTAGCCGAATGTTAGGCGATAAAGCAAAAACCCTCGGCAAAGCAGTTATAATCATCTGTTTGTAAAGTATCATGCTACTCATAACCTTGAAGGGCACACCATAATAGTCAATGGTGGCTTGCTTCGCCCCCCTAATTCCTGGGTCCGTTACAGGTCCAATGATGGGCGCCAAAATTTCGATGAAGTCCTCATTTTTTAAAAAAGCCCGAATTGAGGATATTATCTCATCTTGGACCTTGAAGATTTTTGCCAGCCCATTGTCTTTTAACTTTAAATACCTTCTCTTCAGGCCGTCAGATAAGTCGCTGCTCATGAGAGTGAAAGATACACTTAATGTTTTTAAATTTTTTATTAAAGAAGCTGTATTTTTATCAAATAGTAACCTTTTTATGTTTAAAATTGTGTAATTTTTACATATGAGCCTCAAATTGGACGAAAAAGATTTGGCGATACTTAACTTTCTGCAGAAAAACTGTAAGACAACGGCTAAGGAAATCGCTAGGAAAATAAACTCGCCCATAACAACGGTCTTCGCAAAAATAAAGAGAATGGAACAGCAAGGAATAATAAAGGAATATAGAGCCATTCTAGACCATAAAAAACTGGATTTCGGCGTGACAGCCTTCATATTGGCTTCCTTCTCCTATAGAACCAGCAAGGAAGAGGTGCCTCTTTCTCAGAGGGCCATAGCTGAACAAATATCAAAGTTTCCAGAGGCCCAAGAAGTGCACATAATATCTGGAGATTGGGACATTTTAATCAAAGTTAAAGATAAGAGTGTGGATTCCGTTGGAAAATTCGTAATAGACAAATTGAGAACCGTAAAGGGCATAGAAAAGACATTAACCTGCATAGCATTTGATACGCCAAAGGAAACAACGACTATACCTATTCCAGTATCCTCAAAAATGTTTCAGAGCAAATGATGCCATAGAAACTCAATAAGCAACTTTCAATCTTTATAAAGGCCTCGCCGTAGAGAGTAAAAAGAAAATGAGGTTTAACTAATGAAGTTTGACGTCATAGTTGTAGGCGCCGGAACGGCTGGATGCCTAGCGGCGAAAACAGCCGCTGAAGCTGGATTGAAGGTTTGCTTAGTTGAACGGAAGGCTCAAAGGGAAATAGGCGAAAAAGTTTGTGGAGACGCATTAGGGGAGCACCACCTAAAAAGTATTGAGTTGAATCCCCCTCAGCACGGCGAGTTAGAGAGGCGAATAGAAGGTGTTAAAATACACTCGCCAGACATGGAAACTATTTTTACCGTCCGGCATGAAGATTTTTCAGGCTACCTTTTAAATAGGCGCCTCTTTGGACAGTGGCTTTTAAGAATGGTCCTAGATAATAATGCAGTCTTGTTTGATTCAACCCAATGTTTAGAACCCATTATTGAAGGAGGATTCGTAACCGGTGTTATAGCTAAAAATATGAAAACAGGCGAGAAAGTTCGTTTTGAGGGCAAAACTGTTATTGATTCAAGCGGATTTATAGCTGTTGTTAGGCGAAAACTTCCAAACGACATGGGAATCCAAAGAGAAATAGCTAATGAGGATGTGGAGGCTTGTTATAGGGAAATTAGGCAACTTAAACAAGAAGTTGAGGGCAAAAACTACTGTGAGATATATTTAAACCAGAATGTGACCCCGGGCGGCTACACATGGATTTTCTATAAAGGCAGTGCAAAAGTTAATGCAGGACTTGGAGTTTGCATGAGGAACAGGTTTCCAAATCCAAAAGGCCAGTTCTACAAACATGTCTTAACCAATTCCCTCTTTGACGGTTCACTCTTACTTGACGGCGGGACATGGTATGACCCTACAAGGAGACCCTTAGACAACATGGTTGGAAACGGCGTAATCATAACAGGAGACGCCGCGTGCCTCGTGAACCCCATACATGGAGGCGGAATAGGGCCATCCATGATCAGCGGATATTTAGCTGGAAAAGCCATTGTAGAGGCTTTGGAGAAAGGCGACGTAAGACAAGAAGCCTTATGGCAGTACAACATTAAGTACATGGAAAGCTATGGGAGAAAGCAGGCTGCGTTAGACGTTTTTAGGCTTCTGCTATTGAAGTGTAGCAACGAAGACCTAAACCATGGTATGAAGTATAAACTGTTGACTGAGGATGACGTTTTAAAGGCTGGTTTGGGCGAGGATTTCCACTTAAACATAACTGAAACTGCCAAACGTGTTTTTAGAGGCATAAAGCGTATCCACTTTCTAAACAAGTTGAGGGTCACGGTTAACCTAATGAACAAAGTTAAGGCTCATTATCGGAATTATCCAACAACGCCTAAAGACTTTCCGAGGTGGCAACTTCAAACCGAGGCTTTGTTTAAAGAAGCTAAGTCAAAGCTTATAGGATAATGCGGCGCATGCGAGTTGCAGTTTTAGCCACCGGCGGTAAAGATTCCACCCTTGCTCTTCACCGAGTTTTACGCTTAGGCCACGATGTGAAATATTTGGTAAGTATGATTCCGCTTAGGCAGGACAGTTGGATGTTCCACTATCCAAACATTCACTTAATGGACCTGTTTGCGGAAGCCGTTGGAATTCCACTGGTTAAGGGCGAAACCTCCGGAGTGAAGGAGGTTGAAGTTGAGGATTTGAAACGTTTAGTGGCGGGGCTTGATGTTGATGGAATCGTTTCTGGAGCTATAGCCTCTAACTATCAGAAAGCAAGGATAGAGGAAATATGCAAACATTTGAAGCTTAAATGTCTAACGCCTCTTTGGCAGGAAGAACCGACAAGCATTTTAAAAGAGATTTTATGCCTAAATTTTAAGGTTATAATAACTGGTGTTTATGCCTATGGCTTTTCGAAAGAGTGGCTTGGAAGAAAACTCAACGCAAATATCGTTAAAGCATTAACCGAACTGAACAAGCGTTTAGGCGTTTCTCTCGTAGGTGAGGGAGGCGAATACGAAACCCTAGTGCTTGACGCTCCATTTTTCAAGAAGAAACTAAAAATTGTTGAGGCTGAGAAGGTTTGGAGGGGACAGAGCGGCCATCTCCTAGTTAAGAAGGCTGTGCTTGAGGCGAAGACTAAATAACCCTGTTGGAAAAGTTTATTTTACTGATTGGGGAATCATTGAGAGCCGGTGGCGGATGGGAATCCGCTGGGATGTAACCAACTGGTTGAACCATAAACGATAAGTAAAGGTGAAAAGAATTGGCGTATAAATACATTGCAGAGGCTTGGAAAAAGCCTGAAGAATCCTTCGTTGACGATTTAATGCGTCAGAGGCTAATAGAGTGGCGAAAAAAACCAGCAATAGTTCGTGTTGAAAAGCCAACACGCCTAGACAGAGCGAGGAAGCTTGGCTATAAGGCGAAGCAGGGCTTTATTATTGTTCGTGTCCGCGTTAGAAGAGGCGGACTGCGTAAACAGCGCCCCAGGTCAGGAAGAAGACCGAAAAGGATGGGTGTTAGAAAATATAAGCCTGCAAAGAGCTTAAGGCTTATAGCTGAGGAGCGGGCTGCCAAAAAGTTTCCGAACCTGGAAGTTTTAAACTCCTACTGGGTCGGCGAAGATGGACGCTGCAAATGGTTTGAAGTTATAATGGTTGACCCTCATCATCCTGTTGTTAAGGCTGACAAGGACATAAACTGGATATGCCAAAAACAGCATAAAAGAAGGGTCTTCAGAGGATTAACAAGCGCAGGCAAAAAAGTCAGAGGATTAAGGAAAAAGGGACGTGGAGCAGAGAAGGCTAGGCCTAGCAGAAAAGCAGCGACAGGAGAATAGTCCATCATGGCTGAAGTGAAGCCATTCGTTTTTAAAAAAGGTGGAAAGCAACGTCTAGGGAAAGGCTTCAGCCTTGGAGAACTGGAAGAGGTTAAATTAAGCCTAAAACAAGCCTTGAAGCTGGGAATCCCTGTTGATTCTCGAAGGAGAACAGTTCATGAGAATAACATTAAATCTTTAAATGAGTTCTTAGCAACCGTTGTAAAGCCTAGCAAAGCTTCCAGGCCAGCAACGAAGAAGAAAAGTGAAAAAGCTAAAAGCGAGAGGGGAAAAAAGAGTAGCAAGCCGCAGTGATGTTGTTTTGTCTTCCAAAGTTCCCGTAACCCACATTGATTTGAGGGTTTTTGCCCACGCAACAGAAGATGAAGAGAAAGTCTTATCCGCAGTGCGCAATATGCTTCCGCCGCAAACCATAGAAAGCATAGCCTTTAAAAAGTCAAATTTGAGTGGACACCACGGAAACCCAATAACCCTTTTTGAAGCTAAAATTAAAGAGAAAGACCAAATTAAGGCTTTTCTCGAAAAACTTGCTTCCAGCCTAAGCATTTTGGATAAGGAAGTTTTGGGCAACGAAATCGAACAGCACATTGAAAGAGGCTGCCTTTACATTAGGCTCGACAAGCAAGCGGCTTACTTAAACGAGTTCAAGCTAAGCACAACAGACCCCATACACTTCAAAATCCACTTCAAGAAATCCAACATGAAAGAAATCGCCGATTTATGCAGAAGCATCGGGATAATTCCATGAAAAGAATTTTCGCCGACCTACACTTACAGCCAAACCTAAGCGACATAGAACAGACTAAGCGAATGATAGCAAAAGCATCAGAGTTGGGCTACCGCCTAATAGCCATACCAGCGCCACCTTCACCAAGCACCGCTGAGAAATATGTCCAACAGTTGAGAAGATTATGCAAAGAAAAAAACATAGACTATGCTTCACGCCTTGATTTAAAACCAAAAACGCCAAAGGAGCTTCTCCAACTTTTAAGGCGGTTCCGTCGAAAATATGAAATAATAGCCGTTATATGCGATTCAAAGGCCGTTGCAAGGCAAGCGGCAAAAGACCATAGAGTGGACCTCCTAAACTTTACATCAACAGATCCCCATAGAAGATTTTTCGATAAAGCAGAAGCTGAACTAGCCTCCAATGGCCAAGCCTCATTGGAGATTGATATAAAACCACTGCTCATTCTGAAAGGACAGGCCAGAATAAGGCTTTTTTCGGCTCTGCGGAAGGAGACAACCATAGCCGAAGACTTTCACGTTCCACTAACAGTTTCAAGCGGCGCAACAAACGAGCTTCTAATGAGAAAACCCCTTGAAATGGCATCGTTGACAATCCTTTTTGATCTTGATAAACCATTAGCCTTAGACGCTGTTTCTAAGAATCCCTTGGCCATCGTTAAGAAAAACCGTGAAAAGCTTAGCCCCAGTTTTATTGCTCCCGGAATACGCCTGATAAGGATGGGGAAAGATTGCCAATAAAAACAAGGCGCCGCTACCTAGCCCTCAAAATAGATACCGCGGAGAAAATAGAAGCAAAAGAACTCCTCGACGCCCTGTGGAGCTCCATTTTAAGGTTGTATGGCGAATACGGCGCAAGCAAAGCAGCCTTAACATTAATTAGTTATGATGGAGAAAAAAGGTTTGCCATAATTCGTGCATCTCACACAGAAGTTGAAAGGGTTAGAGCTGCAATAGCTACCATTACAGAAATTAACGCCAAACCAGCAACAGTTCACATTTCAACAGTTTCCGGCACCTTAAGAGCTCTTCAGAGAAAAGTCAAAGCCAACTTTTAAAGGCAATTGGTTTAAAAGAGTGAAAGCCCATTCTAGCTTTGGGGGATGACGAAGCCGTCCCAGTCTGATAGATGCAACATGAGGAGCTCATGACGGCCAGACCCCTAAATCATCGGTAAAAACAACCTAACGAAGAAGCCTAGCCATTTTCTCCTTCTTCCGCTTAAGCCCAAAGGCTATTCCCAACATCATTCCCGCGATAAAACCTCCTATATGCGCCCAGTAGGCAATATTGCTGCCTACTTCGAATAAGCCGTAAAACCATTGTATTAGAAACCAGACGCCCAGATAAATTATCGCTGGTATAGGCAGTATAAAGTACGCAACCCATGTTAAAATTCGAGCTTTTGGAAATAATATCAGATAAGCCCCTAAAACTCCCGAAATTGCTCCAGAGGCGCCAACGACACCCGTGCTGAAACCAACGGCGTTGTAGGTTAAGCCAAAATACAAGCTTAATATATGAGTGAACGCAGCGGCCAAGCCACAAAATATGTAAAATGCCAAATAGCTTACGTGGCCGAAAACGTCCTCAACGTTGTCTCCAAAAATGTAAAGAAAGAGCATATTACCAAGAAGATGGAACCAGTCAGCATGCATAAACATGGACGTCACCAAAGTGTAAAGCCTCTGCCAATGAATAACCTCGCTAGGGTACAACGTAAAATCATATTTAATTTTTTCAGCAACAGCACGTGGAAAGTAAATCCCCACTGTGGAAAGCCAGTAAACAACGAATATAACAAAGTTCATAATCAACAGCACACGGTTAACATGCGGGGTTCTAAACGGACGATTTAAATCCTTCAAGGGAAGCATGGATAAGCCTCGCCAAACTCACTAGGCCTAGCAGTGCTTTAAAGTTTATCCGTCAAAAAATACAACTAAACAGAAAACTTGTCTATAGGTCAAGTACTTATATGTTCTTTACATACCCACTCAAAAATCAGAATGCAAAACTACTTTGACCCCCATGATAAATGACTTAGAGAAAGAGGGTTCAAGGCAATAGCAGAGATAAAAAGAAAATCAATACTGAACCCTCAGTGCCCGTTCAGTTCAAAAACTCTGAGCCTTTTATTTTTAACCTGCGTATTTTGGCAGATTTCTAAAAGCCTCGCCAACAAAAAAACATAAGCAATACCGTAACCTCAACATTGGTATCGATACTGGCATTAATATCCATGACCTAAACCAACAGCAAATAAGCCTCTCACAAGCTTCAAACAAAAAACAATCGTTTTCTCTTAGGAAGATACTCTTTTTCAAAAAGGAAAAGCCCAGAGGACCGGGTTATGCAATTAAAAAATTAAGTGAGTCCTTTATTCTTTAACTTCGGCTCTGTCATCACCACAACAAGTATAACGGGCCGCGCTTCGTAACCCATTTGGTTGTCCTCTTTAATGATTCCATCCAGATAGACTCTTCGGTTTCGTTACTCCACTTTGTCCATGTCAAAGAAACAAACGAGCTACAATGTATCCTGAAGAAAGAGCTTGACAAACTAAAAGCTAAGCTCTGGCTTACCCTGGATATTAAAGTTGTCTGGATGCCAGACAAGACAGCCAGCTTAGCCGGCGAGGTTAAGGACGGCTCCATATACATTTACGAGTTAGACGAGGAAAAAGCGGTTCAAACCCTCAAACACGAACTTGTAGACTACTTGATAACATCCAGGATAGTGAAGCCGCTCGTCAACCTTCTAAACATTTTAATAAAAGCCAGAGAAGCCGAAATCTACAAAGAAAAAGAGAAAATTGTAGAAATCTTCTCAAAAATCATTTAACACAATTATCCTTAACAGACCAAACGACTAGGTTACACGTTACTAACAGACGCATGGGGGTTCGGTTTAATTTGCCTGCGATTATTGCTATAACACTCCCGGATAGTATTTTGAAACAAATTTCTTAACCACTTCATATGCCCATTTAGCATTTTGCTCGGTTGGCCTGTAACCTTCATGTACGACTTTATTTCTTAGGTCGCGCAAAATTTCCAGCTCGGTAATTTCGATATCAACACTTAGACTCTTTAGCATGCTAACCAAAGGTTCAAGGTAGATTTTCTTCTCTTTCCTCAATTCTTCGATTGGTTTCATTCCCTTTTTCTCGATAATCATTCTTTGTAGTGTTGTCATTACCGTTTCGTAACACAAGGTGACTATAATACCTGTTGAAATTTTCTTACCTTTGAGGTATTGTTCAGCCTCTAACAGTTTTTCTTTTACATCAGCTAAATACGGATCGAGGAGTTCAACAACTTCTTCGCAAAAAACTTGGGGTTTCTGTTCTATCGCTTGGCATAACTCACTCGCTCCAACCTGAGCAATCGGCTGTTTCAATATTTGATAGATAAATTTGGTTGTTGTGCTTTGATGGGGGCCGCTCCTTTCTAAGAGCCTCACACCACACATAGCCTGAAGTTTTCTGCCTCCAAGCACATTACATATGTTAGGAATCCTATGATAAAGCTTTAATCGCCTAGCGACATCCCCAGCTATAATCGTAATTTCCTTTTCTCCTCTATCTCGTGCGGGCTGAATATAGTTTTTGCATACAAACTCTCTAATAGAATCGGCTTGGCTCATTTTGTCAACCCATTATAAGCCTACCCACTCAATTTAAGTTTATTCACCAGAGAACGCAGAAAGTTTTACTGGCCTTAACTTCCAAAGAATTTTCTTTTGACAGTACTTCCTCAAGAATTTTCAACTCTAAATTATGTTTGGGCGAGCGAATGATGTAGGCTTGTCAGTAACAATTCCATTCACATGCATTTTCATGAAATTTTTGCTCATCTACGGTGTCGACGGTCAAGGGTAACGACTAATCTATGTTTGTGACTTCCTCAACCATCTCTGGATCCACATAAATATATTTTGGGAAAAGC
>CALJDG010000096.1 GCA_938023865.1 uncultured archaeon
GAATGGTATTGGGTTTCCTTCTGGGTTTTCTAGTTTTGTTGTGAAGGTGTCTTCTGTTATTAGTTGTATTGTTGAGGTTAGGGTTTGGCCTTTTGGCGGGGCTGTTTTTATTTTGAACCAGGCTTCGCATAGGGTGCCTGAGCCGCTGACGCCCACCGCTGGGAAGACGGTGGCGCCGTAGAGTATGGTGCCGGCATTGTTGTTTATTACTGGGTCTGGGGCGATTATGGTTTTTCCTTTGAAAATGTTTTCTGTGGGTATGGAGATGTTTAGGCATTCTATGTGGGATGGGTTGAATTGGACGCTGATTTGCCACAAAGCCATTTTTGCAACGTCGAAAACCTCAAAAACCACCTTAAATTGATAGCCAACATCCACAGTATCAGTATAGAAAATGAAGGCATTATCGCCAGTTTGGGGGTTAGTGATGGAAATCTTCGTCGCAGGAGAGGCGGATGTCGTGTTAATTGCAAGAGAAGCGTTAAGTGAACATATAATTAGAGCCAGTAAAAATAATGGCATTTTATGCATAAATGTTACCCATGTTCATTCAACACTTAATCATCAAATTATTTCGCGATAATTTAAGGCTTTTGGAATTTTGTTCTATTTGTTTACCATGTCGCCGTTAACGTTTCCAGGCGTTAGAACTCTGACTGTTCCGTCATTTAATGTGTTGTCTGTCGTGTCTGTTTCGCCTGGAACTGGCCAGGCATAGGTCTTATTGTGTATCTGTCCTTAACAAAGCCGTTAGTGTTCCATGTTGAAAGTTAAGGTTGTTAATGTCGGCTCTCTAGGTAATTCTTTGTTTCTATCATTGTCGTATTCGCGTAAAGCGTAACATTGAAGGTTTCCATGAAGAAGCCTTGATTGGAACAGTAACTTTATGTCTAGAGCATAGCCTTGTCTTAGTACACATTGCCATGCGTTGTCATTTTACACATTACAATGGGATGTTTTTATGGTTTATTTTAAGTTGATTTCTAAGCTTTACAGACATTATACATCTTTGTTTGGTTCTTTTATTTCTTATAGCTAATGACCTTGTGTGGTAGTTATGCTTGAAGAATTTGGCAGTCATGACACTTATAAGCGTTGATACATTTGAACAGAAAAAGTTTTTATGTCCGATGCGTCTTCCACATTTCCCTTAGGATTATTCCAACATCTGTCATGTCGATTTTACCATCATTGTTTAAGTCTGCTTCTTCGTTCCATCTTAAATCTTTCTTTTTTGTGCCGAAGGCTCTGGTTAAAGATCCAACATCGCTCATGTCTATTTTATCGTCACCATTTAAATCCCCAAGCATTTTTATTTTCACGACGCCGTCTATGAAAACGTTGTTTTCGAGGTTGGTTTCTCCAGGAATTGATGTTGCCTCTGCCCTTATGATAAAGCTTTGGCCTGGTTGAAGGCCTGTGGTGTTCCAAGCGAAAATTAATGTAACGTTTTGTTGCGGCGGCAAGTCAACTATCGTTTGTGTTCCTATTAAGCTTGTGTTGTAATATACTGAAATGTTGAAGGTTGCATTTGTTTCTCCAAGATTCGCTGCTGTCACTGAAATATTTACTATTTTGCCTGAGTATACAGCTGTTGCGGAAGTTTTAACTTGTGTTATGGCGACATCAGTTACCGTAGGTAAGGCCTCTGTCACGTATATTATTCCGTTTATTGGAGTGAACGTTATTCTGTTTGAATCAGCATCTTCAAGAAATGTTTCGAAGAAATCCTCTGTAACAAAATCTACTTGACTATAGCCTGGCTTTAGGCTTCTAAAATCGATTTGACATAATGTGCCATTTCCATTGAATTCGAAAAATTCAAGCGTGAGGGCGCCGAAGAGTATAATCCCCTCATTGTTATCAATAACGGGGGTTGGGGCGATTATGGTCTTGCCTGCGAAGACGTTGTCCTCTGGAATAGTAACGTTTAAGCATTCTACGATTTTTGGGTCAAATTTAACATAAATTTGCCATATAGCCATGTTCTCAACGTTGGCTACGCTTATTTTTACGTTGAACGTTTGAAGTGGATTTGCAACTGTAATTTGGGGGTTAACAAATACTCGTGTTCCTATGATTGTTGACACTTTAACGAAGCGTGTCTTTATATTGTTTGAAGTTATCTGTTCTCCTAAGACAGGCGGGGCATATGCTGTAATATTGTATGCTCCCTCAACCTCCGGCGTCCATAAGTAGCTGACCGTAAATGATGATTGAGCTTCCAACTTTTGAACCGATTCTTTTTTGACAAGGCTTCCGTTAATCCACAGCTGTAGTTCAACGTCTGCCTCGTCTATCAGGCCAATGTTATTAACCATTGCTTTTAATAATGCTGGTTTCCCTGTTTCCGTTATAGGTGGAACTATTAGGGACACTGTCAATTCATGGTCATAACTTGCCATCCAACGTATCATATTTTTAAACATTGTCTGACAATCCTGATTCATTGTCCAGTCAAAGGAGCCTACGCCGTTCCAGAAAACAACTTTTCCAGGCAGCGCTTCAGTGGCTATTATTTTGTCGTATCCGTCTCCGAGACTCGCCACCGTAACAGCTCCTCTTGCTTCGTCTGCCCTTGCCTTGTCGCAGTCACTGTATAGGTCAGTTACACAGTATCCTTGGGGAAAACTTCCATAAGGACCCCTCATTATGGGATGCTCTGCGTTAACAACATAAAGATTTGGTTTTCCAAGATTATCCCCTACAGTGGCTGATCGAACGACCTCGGCGAGTCTTGTATCGCTTACTAAGCAATCCCAACCTGTCACTATTAAGTTGCCGCCAGCGGCGAGGTATTGGTTAAGCGCCTTTTGCTCTTCTGGGGTTATCCATCTACTCTCAGTGTAGAAGATTACGATTCTATATTTCATGAGAAGGGCAAGGTTGGCCGTGTACAAGTAAATAGAGTTATCGTTGTATATGTCGTAGCATATGCCCATCGAATCCAATATATATTTTACCGGGGTTAATTCAGATTTGTCTGAAATTAAGGTGGCCACAAATAGCACTACGCTCACAAAACGTTTTTGGACATTATTGCTGAAACGTATTTCGCCGATTAGGGGCGGGGCGTAAGCTGTCACGTTGTAAGTGCCCACCACTTCGGGAGTCCATGATAAGCTTAAACTGTAAAAATCGCCGCTGGCCAGCTGGTCGATCGTTCTGGAGGCGACTACAGTGCCGTTGATTATAAGCTGAAATACAACGTTATATTCATTATTTAGTCCAATGTTGTAGACTGTTGCATTTATAAGGGTGCTTCCATGCAGTGAAAGCCGTTCAGGAGCCTTCACGACAACGGCTATATCATGTTCGAACCGATGTCCAATTGGGATATTGGTTGCCTTTAAAATAAGATGTGCGGTTGTGGTTTGGGTTATTGCGTCCATGCTGATCCATAACCCTGAGGCTTGATCATAGAATAGAATGTACTCAGAATATTCCTCCTTTATCCGTATCTCCCAACATTCCAGCAGCAATCCGTCCACCGTTATAATATCGCTCGCTATGATGGTTGCTGTTCCCCAAAGGAGATTTATTGCAGAACCGATAGACACGTTTGTTTCTATCAGTCCAGGATACCACATTCCAGTCCAGCCTATTCCGCTATCCCTCTCAACCAACCGGTTAAATATGTTAACGATCATCCAGCCGTTCATCATAACCCTACTGGTTTCATCTCTCATCCATAATGTAATGTTTATTTGATATGGGGAAATATAACGTAAATATGTGAAGTTCAGCAGTGCGCTATAATTTTCGCCTGATGGAAGAATATATAGAATTGTGTAGTTGGCATACCAGCCTTCATCGGGGTGGATTAGGGGATACGTAACTTTCACAAGTTTTATAGCGATGTTGTTGGCGGTTCTTGTTTCATTTTCAACTGGAAGCGCGTAAGCCGTAATGTTGTACGTGCCCAATTCTTTCGGAGTCCAGGAACATGTTAATGTTTGTGTGCCGCCCACTGGAAGATATGAGATTATTGTGTAGTTGGCTATCTCTCCATTTATTGTCAGCGACAGCGTTATGTTCTTTTCTTCGCTTTTGCCGCGGTTTAACACCGTTGCTTTAAGAAATGTAGTACTGTTAGGAGTTAAATATTCAGGTGCTTCTAAACTTATGGAGATGTCGTGTTCTGGTTTAGCTGTCACCCAAAGAATCCCTTGGACGAATATGGATTTTGCCTCCTCAGTCCAATGCGGTGTGTTTGTATAATATTGTGGTGCAAGACTTGCCAAAAGCAAATGTTTGTTGCCCTTTTCCGTTATTCTGCATGCGACTCCTCCGCCACGTATGCCAGCGTAATCGGTTCCAACGGTAGCTAGAAGCTGGCCGGAGTATCCCCAAAACCAGGCATGGTCTCGATCTCCTCCTGTTATTATGTAAATCTTGTCTGAGACGTTTAAACCCTCAAAAATTGGATGCGACTGCAGCACTTGGTAGTACACAGAACCCATAGCCCAACCGTGTCCCTGGCCCTGGGGATCTCCTAAATACCATTGTAGGAGGGAGATCCCGTAAGGCTCAGAGTAACTTGGCCATGAGCTTGTGAATATTAAGCCTACACAATTTTTGTCCGCCGCCTCAATGAAGCCTCTGAAGACGTTTCCACCGGGATCAATTGGCTTGTTCACCACCATGGCGTCGTACATGTAAATTTCTTGAATCACATCCCAGCTTCTTTCTTCGGCGTTTATCCCGTTTTCTTTAAGCATATTTGTGAGCTGTGAGTTATAATCTCCGAGAACTGCAACTTTTATTGGCGAAAACACGCGAACATTTTTCGTTGCAACATTGTTTGATGTTATCTCTTCTCCTGGTAATGGCGGAGCATATGCTGTTACATTGTAAACTTTTTCTTCTGTTGGAACCCAAAGATGGCTTATTGTGACGGATTCTCCGACGTTTAAGTGGGGAATGATTTCTGTTCGCATGGAAGCGCCGTCGATAAGTAAATGGAGAACAACATTTGTTTCATTGCTTAATCCGTTGTTGGAAACTGTTGCGTTAATACAGGTTAAGTTGTGGGGTCTTGAGTATTTGGGAGCTTCCAGTGAAACCACAAGTTCGTGGGTTGGCTTCTGAAAACGGCTCCACGTTATGGCGTTGTAAAGAAGTTGCAGGTGATGGTGGTAGTATGGAGGCACCACTTCCAGCCATGGCGAAATGTATGCTAGCCCTCGACGGACAACTATTGCGCTTTCTTGAAAGTGTCCAATTGCGACGTATTCACCGTCAACAAGCTCGTTTGAATCCCATCGACCGTCACCAGGTAATGCGGTTCCAACCTCTGGAAAAACGAGGGGGTTAGGGACATTAATAAACAATGGATGCGACATGTTTATTAAATGTAATAGATCTGTTCTTGTGACGTCCCAAAATATGTCTTTTTTCAATCCGAAAAGTGGCGCTAACTCGTTATTGTTTGGGACGCCGTAGTAGAATGTTCCGGCTGTAACTATCAACCCGTGTCCTTCGTGGCAGTACTTTGATATTGCCTGAATTTCCTGATCTGTGAACTCCCAACCTGCATAACGGTTATAGGCGCATGATATAATTAACACGTCGGCCTCTGTTGCCGCGATGTCTTCATATGTTATTTCCTCTTTATTAAGTGTTGTATAATCTATGTAAACCATTGTGCTGCCGAAAAGGCGCCACTGGCTATTTAGGGTCTGCCAGTTTGTTATTATTTCACCGAAAACGTTGCCTGCGGAGTGGAGTACAACAGCTTTAACCGGAGACCCGACATAAATGAACGTGTATAGATGGTTGTTTTCTATGTTTGTTTCACCTGGAACGGGAACAATATAGATTGTTAGGTTGTATAATCCTTCAACGGTCGGAGTCCATACGAGGCTTATTTTCGCAGAGGTCCCAGAATTTAAAAAGCCCAGTATTGTGGAGTCTACTATTGTGTTGTTTGCTTGAAGCTGTATCTGTATATTTGCTTCGTTGTTTTCTCCAAAATTGAGTATTGTAGCGTTTATTGTAGCTGATTTTCCTGGTTTAACGTACGGGGGGCTGATAATTCGTATGCTATAAGTTCGTGGGCGGGTGGAGGTTGTTCAACAGCCTTTCTAGCATTTATTCTCCCATAGCCATAGTTGACATCAAAGCCTGAAGCGCCTAAATCGTCAGCGGTGTACCTGAGCCAAAGTCTTAACCAGTCCCTTGTTTTTTCATGGTGTAAGCTCCAAACTAATGCTGCCACTCCTGAGACGTGGGGACACGCCATTGAAGTTCCGCTCCATGACACATATCCCCATGGAACTGTGGAGTAGACGCTCACTCCGGGAGCAGCCAGCTCTATCCAGTCGCCCCAGTTTGAGAACCAGGCCTTGTAATCGTTTTGGTCTGTTGCCGCAACGGCTACTACCTCTTCGTAGCCTGCTGGGTAAACCATGATGTTAGTGTTGTCGTTTCCGGCTGCGGCTATTAAAAGCACTCCGTGATCGTAGGCGTATTTGACGGCTTCGTGGAGGAGGGCGCTATATCCATATCCTCCGAGGCTCATGCTGATGATGCGTGCGCCCGCGTCTGTGGCATGTATTATTCCGTTTGCAACCCAGTCTACGTAGCCGTATCCCCAGCTGTCCAGCACTTTTTCAGCCATTATCCGAACTTGTGAAATGCCAGCTATTCCTTTACTGTTATTAATGGTGGCA
The DNA here is from genome assembly GCA_938023865.1 of uncultured archaeon. Lineage (GTDB taxonomy): Archaea > Thermoproteota > Bathyarchaeia > Bathyarchaeales > Bathycorpusculaceae > JAGTQI01. Next base: position 6,675 of record CALJDG010000096.1, read on the forward strand.
GCTATGATTCCGGCGCAGTGGGTGCCGTGTCCATGATCGTCGATTGGGTCGTTATCCATGTTAACCCAATCGTAGCCCAAAGCCACATAGTTTGCTGTTAAATCCTCATGGTAATAGTATATGCCTGTATCAATAACTGCAACTAAAACATCCTGCGAGCCTAGCGTTATATTCCAAGCCCAGTCAGCCTCTATTTTTCGGGGGCCCCATTGCATATTCCATAAGGGGTCGTTGGGGGAGAAAAGCGCTTGGACCTTCATGTTGGGTTCAATGTAGCTTGCCAGTTGCATATCCCGCGCTTCTTCAAAGAAGGCGGCTGAAGTTTGAATTGGGATTTCAACAACGACGGCTATGACGCGGCTTTTAACAAATACTTTATTAACCAATTTTGCTTGATGTTTTGCGACCAATTTTTCCAGCGCTGAAAGGCTTGTTAAATTTTCCTTTACACCAACAATCACTCTTGTTCTGTTTTCGCTGATGTATCCAATATTGCTCCACTCTTCAACACTGCTGAAACTAGCTTCAAGCTTTTTTACAGGCAAATTCTGATGGCTTTCCCGGATATTTTTATCTTGTATTTTGGGCTTCACATCTAGAAGTTCGTAAAAATGATTGGAATTTTGACTGCTAGGCTGAAGGAAAGTTTCATATCCGTTTATTGGAGCTTTTTTTATGCTTTCATCAACGTTTTCGGCAGTAACCCCGTTTGTGAACGTTATATTATTCTGGGTATATGCTGCTTCCAATAAGTTTGCAAAAAATAATATGAGCATTAGGAACCCTAAAAATGTTTTCCGCATGTTAAAGCTTCTCCTTCCAATAAATAATAAGCTATTTTCAAGTTATTTAAAGGTTAGTATGTGCCGTAGTTTCCATAGTTTCTTAGGACTATGCCAACGTCACTCATGTCAACCTTGTCGTCTTTGTTTAAGTCATAGTCCGGGTTCCAGCCTTGGCCGCCTTTTTTGGTGCCGTAAGCTCTTAGGATGATGCCAACGTCACTCATGTCAACCTTTCCGTTGAAGTCGACATCGCCTAAAAGCATTACTCTAAACAACCTTGTTTTTTGAAAGTATTGAAATTGATGTAATGTGCTTGCATAAATTGTATAATACCCTAATAGGGCTCCTTGCCTCGGCACTTTGAAGGTTACGTTGAATGCGCCGTCTTCTTGGAGGGCTTTTTCTAGTTGAGAAAGCGTTGATGTTGATGTTATCATGAAACTAGATGATTTTTCTGGACAGTATGCGTATCCATCGTTGGATGGCATGTCTGAAAATGCAGCTGAATAAACGAAGGCTGCACCTGTCGGCGCGTCGGAAGGTATTGGAACTGAAACGGTCATGTTCTGAGTGGAGCCAGCCCGAACTGTTCCCTTGAATGGTATAAAGGCGAGGAAGGGCTGTTTATTTTCGTAGTAGAGGTTGAGGGTTATGGATGCTGGAAGGTCTTGGCTGGCTTTATTTCTCCATATAATTGTTATGTACCCAAGGGTTCCCCTTCTCACACTGCTTTTGGGATTACCAATCTCATCTGAAAGATACACGTTTAACACTTCAACCCCAAAATATTGGGGGGAGCCTATTGGTAACGCCCTTAAAACATGATATTTGCCTCTTGGATCGTTTACCTGAAGCGCCAGTATCCAATCCGAGACTGGGGAGCCGTCCATTGTGAGGTTTCCCGTAATTTGGATGGTTTCGCCCACGTTATACTCAGTTTTGTTAGTGACTACAGTAAGTTTTAATGTGGCGCAGTAGGTTAAGTTGAATGAGTTTATGACTGTTAAGAAAAGTATGAGATACAGAAGCGTAATGGGAAGTTGGAAATTTTTAGTTTCAACCATTTCCATTCACTTAAACATTGTTAACAAGGACCAATAATAATGTTACTAAAAAAGGGGGGAATGGATTGGGATGCTAACTTCTTTTAACTATGCTGAATGTTGCTGAGGCTTCTGGTCCAAGGGCGTCTCCGCAGAGTGATGGATAGGTGCTTAGCACATTAGCGTAAACCTTTCCGACGCCAACGAAGGCCCACTTTGGAATGTGGACGGTTAGCGTTACAGTGCCGCTCCAGAACTGGCAGTATACATGTTTCCCGTGGCCATAATCAACCCATTGTTTAGCGTGGCCTATTGGTACGCCTAAGTCGTCATATACTGTTATTGCGATTAGAGCCCTTCCTGTTTGTTCTCTGTATGTTCTGAAGGTTACTTCGAACTCTGCAGTATCGCATTTCATGTATGATGTTTCTTTGGGTTTTACGCTTACTATTTCCACTTCCCAATGTACTTTGAACTTTAGCCAGTCTTTGACAACTGTGCACATTATGTCAACGCTTGCCACAATGGTCCATTCTCCAAATATTGTAGCATAGTTTTCACAAGGCCAGGGTAGACCGAATTCTACACGTGCGAATCCGGTTTCATTTGTGTAGGCCACCCTCACAGCAATAGTCTCGCCTTGCGGGTTTATTATTTCGAAGGTTACAAGTTTGAATTGCACTGGTTCGGCGTTGTATGTGACCTCTGCGCACAGGTATATTGTTTTTTGAGGTCTGAACATGTCAGAGGTTTCGTTTAGACCTCTTCCGTTGTATGGTTCTGGATAGTTGCATACAAATACGTCTATCATCCTTCCTAGGATCCAGCCGATTATAATGTATTTGCCGTCCTTTTCGGGTTCGTAGGGTATCCATTCCAGGTTTTTGTCTATGAAGTACTCGCCAAATAATGGTTCAATGTCTATTGGGCATTCAGCTGTCCATGGAAATTCTTCTTGAAGTATGGCTTCAAACTGTACTGTTGCAACTACGCCTTCGCCTTTAGGCCACTCTTCCCAGTCCCATTCTCCTGTTGCTGGATTGGGCCACATTATTATGCCTATTGTCAGGCTTTCAGCGTTGGGCGGAGGGGCTGGGTCTGTCACGTTTATCCAGAGGGTTCCGTAAGGTGCGAAGCTTTTAAGGAATGGGCCTTCCCACGAATCAAGCAGCCTCAGTAGGGAAGTGTTCCAGTGGAGAACCATGCTTTGTATGCCGACCAACTTTCTTCTCTCGTCGACGTTTCTGATCCATATGTCAACTGTGAATATGGCTTTAGGTGTTCCAATTATTGATGGCCCCATCGGGTAGCCAAGCTTCACCTCGGCTGGGACAACTTCAAGCCACGGCTTTGGTATTGGGGGTTCCCGCCATTCAAGCTTGAAGTGGCCGTCAACTGTTTCGAAGGGCTGGGGGGCTCCATCCTTATCTTCAAGTTTGCAGACGAACGTGTCTTGTTTTACAAGCGTCAAATAGCTTTCGAGTAACGGGCTGTACTTAGTAACATTCTTTGTTATTTCGAAGGTTATTTTCGCCGTCCAGCCGCTTCCAGCCACGTTTTCCATTGGGAATGTTGAGGATCCGTAGACTATTAGGCCGTCGGTGTTCCAGCCTTCAATGACTTCTTCGTCAACTACTGGCGGGGCGTCAATTGTGGATTTACCAGCGAAGAAGTGCTTTGCATCCTTTGTGCGGTCAAAGGCTACAACCTTCAACATTGTATTGTCGAAGCCTAAAGCCACCTGGAATAGTGCAACTGTAACGGCGTTTTTGATCCAGACTTCAACGACGAATTGTCTTCCAGCTCCTCCATCACCGTATTGGATGAAGTAGAAGGTGTTGTCGCCTGTCAATGGGTTAACAACTTCCATTGTTGTTGTAGCTTGTGCTACTGCTGGGTTTATTGGGAACGCCATAACTATTGGCAAAACCATTAACATGCATAGTAGTGTGGACAAAGCTTTTTTATTCATTTTTCTCCCTTCTCCTTTTTCGCACTAACAATTATTTCTGTGGAGGGATTTAAATTTTCTGGAATTAAATTCTATCGGGAACAAAAGGCTTCATAAAAAAGGGGGGTTTGAGGTTTATTATGGAAGGGTTATTTTACCAAACTTTCTTAGGGTCATGCCTACATCTGACATGTCAACTTTTCTGTCGCAGTTGACGTCTCCTTGGCCATAAATCCATCTTGGATGGCCTGGAGTTGCCCCGAAAGCCCTTAACGCGATGCCCACGTCTGACATGTCAACTTTTCCGTCGAAGTTTATGTCTTCTCTTAGGAAGCGGGCGAAGTAAGCGTTGTTTTCAACAAGTCTGACGGTTTGGGTTAGCATGTCCCACTCCTTGAATATCCATGTGCCTGTTCCGATTAGGCATGTTAAGCCTGGCACTGTTGGATGGGCCGTAGCGTAGGGTTTGAAGGCTAACACTTCACTGTAAGTTACCTCGCCGTTCTGGTCTGCGTCTACTGGGCCGTAGGGGCCGTAGATGTGGGGCGGAACGAGCAGGGCTGAGCCTGCAAAGCTGTATATTAGCCAAACTCCAGTGTTGTTTATGTAAATCGTTATAGTGTCTGAGGCTGGCACTTCAGCCGTCACATAGTTTGCCCATATGTCATAGTATCTCGGCGCCTCTATCTGTTTGAGGAAGTCGAAGTTCCACTTGACTGTGTTGGCGTCCACTGGGGTGCCGTCATGCCACTTTATGCCTGGCCTAAGCTTGAAGGTAACCTTCATGCCGTATATTACGTTTTGTTCTGGGTCGCTCCATGGTTCGTATCCGCCTTTCGGTATCCAAGCCTTTGCAGCCCACAATACGTCTTCATGTGTGAATGGGTTCACAGTCAACAGCCCATCTAACACTAGGTTTAGTACCTGCCAGTCATAGGCGCTTGTTGAGGTTATTGGGTTAAGTCTGCTTAGGGGACCGCTTATGTGGAACTTCCAGCTTGGCTTGTTTGGGTCTGGGATACCCGCAGCCGTGCCCTTCCAGTTTATCCAGTTGTAAGTGAACCAGTTGGCGGAGCCGTAGCCTAGGGATTCAGCCCAGCATTGTAGGCCCGCCTTGAATGCGTTGTGGTATTTCCTTGAATATAACGGTATGTAGGGCGTAAGCACGTAGAGGTATTCTTGGGCCAGCCAGACTACTTCCCTCATCTCCTCCATCGTGGTTATGGGTGTGCCGTCGGGCCAGCGCCAGTACTTAATGGCATAGAGTAAGTCGTTTAGCGGTGGATAGTTTAGGCCTGGACTGTTGGCGCCGTCTGGTATGTCCACGTCTGGGTGGAAGAAGTCGTATAGGTAGTCTGGGTTTCTTCCCAAACCCCAGCATAGGAAGTAAATGTCATGGTCTCTATTTACGAAGGCGAAGTCTATCTCATCATAGAAACCAACAGGCGAGTGTATGAAGTAGTATTCGCCGTCGCTGCCCCTTCCGAAGAACTCGTTCCAGCTGTCAACGCACTTTCCAGTTAAAGTCACAGATGGTGGAGCCTCTTTCGGGCTCATAACCCAGATTTTGCGGAGTTCTTGGCCGTTGGGCATCAGCCAAATTCCTGTGCTGTTGCTGAATCCAGCGCTTATAAGCAGGTTGTAAGCTTGCGCCGGGTCATATGGAACAGGCGTAATTTTAGGGTTGAACCAGAAAACGCTGGCCGGCGGAATGGTTGTGTCTAACCTTACGTTGATGAAACGGTAAAGCTCCGCAATCCAATCAGTCTTTCTACAGCCTATTAGCAAGTGAAGGGCATATCGAAACTCTGTTATGTTCAGCGGGTATAAGGGCCAGCCTGGCTCCCTAACGCCGTACGGCGGATATACTCCACCGCTTGACGGTTGACCAGAAGTTTCGGGAGTGTAGTCTCTGCAGTTTATACCCAAATAGCACATGTGGAAGCCTGGGTTAGCACTTATACTCCAGCCTAATCCAGCAAGCTCTTCAACGTTGTCTGGGTTTATCATGCCCATGACGTTGTCGATTTCGCAAATCCTAGCCTTAGCCATGGCGGCTGCCTCTGGATAGGCCACTACGCCTATAGCTTCGTCAAGCCTTGGAAACTCATCTCTGCCAACGGCAAACACTGGCGCAACAGATCCTAAAAGGAGCAGCAATGCAATCAAACTAACAATTTTAGCCTTTTTCATATCTCTCCTTCCTCTTTGGCACTAGAAAAATCTAGCTTCAACCTTAAAAAGTTTATGGAAAAATTTTCCAGTAAAAAGTTAAACCTTAAATAATTTAAAAACATCGAAAGAAAAGTAATTAAAAAGGCGGCATAAACATGACGTTGAGGTCGTATATTGCCAAAAGAGCTGCAGTGTCCATTTTAATATTGCTTGTCGCAGCCACCCTGAACTTCTTCATTTTTGTAGTTTATCCCGCGGATCCGGTTCGCTACCTCCTCGACCCCAACATGAAAGAGGAACAAAAAGAATTAATCAGAAGGGAATATGGATATTATGATGACCTATTAACGAAATATTTGAAATACCTTAGAAACATGTTCTCCTTCGGCCTTATACCACCATATTTTGGAATATCCTTTGAAACAAGAAACTATGTGGCGCAGGACATGTATTGGCGTATGGCCTTAACAGTAGCCTTGCTTGGAGGAGCCCTAATAGGAGATCTATTACTTGGAATACCGATTGGAATGTTCGCTGCATGGAAGAGGGGAAGTAAAATCGACGTTACAGTTATGGGCTTGGGACTATTTACATGGGGGCTACCAACATTCTTCGTGGAACTTTTAGCCCTACTCTTCTTTACTGGCTTGCTGAGGCAGTGGACGGGAATAACAATTTTTCCAGCAGGAGGCTGGGCCTCTTATCCGCCTCCAGAAAACCCGATATTAAGAATCGCTGACATAGCATGGCACATGGCGTTGCCGATGCTATGCCTGATCGTTGTTGGCTTTGCCGGGACAGCATTATATGTTAGAAACTTAATGATAGACGCCTTAACTCAAGACTACGTAACCACGGCGCGAGCTAAAGGGGTTCCGGAAAGACAGGTCCTAACAAAACACGCTTTCAAAAGCATATTGCCGCCAATAGCAACCATGATAACCCTGTCCATTCCTGGACTCGTTACAGGCGCAATAATCACCGAGACCATATTTAACCTTCAAGGAATAGGAAGGTGGTATATGGCTTCACTTTCCCGCGGAGCCCCAGACTATCCCGTTGTACAAGCGGTGCTTTTTGTCTTCGCAACGCTAGTAGTTATTTGCAACTTTATAGCTGACATACTTTACGGCTTCCTAGACCCACGGATAAAGGTTGGAGCAAGGAGGTAAAAACTTGGTAATATCAAGGGAGTCGAGGATAATATGGAAAAGAAGGATCCAAGGATTCTGGTTTGAATACTCCCATAACAAGGTAGGCCTTTTAGGCTTAGGCCTCCTAATATTCTATGTATCGTTAGCCATATTTGCGCCGTATATAGCCCCCTACTCAGCCGAAGAGGTACGAAGCGATAGTATGACAAGACATGCGGACACCTTCGCCTTGCCAGAATGGGTCACCGTTTTCCCCCAATTCAGAGACTGGCCAAGAGAAAAAATCTTCCCATTAAACTGGAGTTTGGTTGAAACATCACTGCCGGCGTCGGTGACGCCCGAAAAACTTCCAAGTGGATGGAAATTTTATTACGATGCAAACAAAACCAAAAGTGGGGAAAACGTAACTATAAATTTGTCGGCGACAATGAACTATCAATATGCACCAAGGGTCCTCAGACAATTCACACTAACCTTCAATTGGAGAGCAGCACCTTCAAACACGACAAAAGTGGTTAAGTTCTGTGTCGGGACAATATGCGTATATGGACCTGAAACTGGAACAATGGACTACATACTGAAACTCGACATGAAAAAACCGGATGGAACAGTTGTTCCCCTCTGGGATCAAAACTGGTTCCAGGTTCGCGACATCGACCCAAGAGCACCTCCAAAATTCTGGTCAAGCAACACTTCAGCCTCCGTTAGAATCACGCCTCTAGCAGAACTCGCAGTAAAACTTGGATACCTAAGCTATGAAACCACAAAAATGGTTGCAGACATGTTTTCAGCAAAAGGAAACTATACGTTCATATTCACAATAATCCTGAGGCCAGGAACCATGGAGGGACAAACAGTTCCGCTGGAACAGGCGAAAGGCACCGTTGAGGTAAGTGACGCAAAATTCAACACTTGGGGAAGGGTGTTTGGACTGCTGGGAACCGACGGATACCGCCATGATGTTTTCTCCCAGCTCGTCCTTGGATCAAGAATATCGATAGCGATAGGGATAGCTGCAGCAGCATTGTCTGTGATATTTGGATTAATTGTTGGAATAACAGCCGGCTACCTAGGCGGCTTCATCGACGAGATACTTATGAGAATAGTGGACATACTGATTTGCTTACCAGTTTTACCAATACTACTCGTATTAATAGCAATGTTCGGCTACAACGTCTGGTATGTAGTTTTAATAATTGCCATATTCGGATGGCAGGGACTTTCCAGAGTAATACGCTCACAAGTTTTATCGCTTAGAGAAATGAGCTTCGTGGAAAGCGCCATAGCTTCAGGCGCTACAAAGAAGTACATAATGTTTAGACATATAGTGCCAAATGTTTTACCAATAGCACTAACATCCCTAGTACTTTCAGTTCCAGGCGCAGTGATACTTGAGTCTTCCTTAAGCTTTCTAGGCTTCGGCGACCCCTTCGCACCAACATGGGGGAGGATGCTTCAAAACGCAAACGATACAAATGCCTTTTCGCCAATGAACCTGGCATGGTGGGTTATTTTACCGCCAGGTTTAGCGATAACATTTCTATGCTTGACATTCGTGTTCATAGGACACGCCGTAGACGAGATAGTTAACCCGAGACTTAGAAGGAGAAGATGAACCATGGAGAGCCTTCTAAGCGTAGAAAATCTTACAATCTACTATTGGACGCTGAGAGGCTACGTTCACGCAGTGGAAGACATCAGCTTTTCGCTTGACAAGGGAGATACTTTAGGGCTAGCAGGCGAAAGCGGATGCGGAAAAACAACAGCAATGCTTGGAATATTAAGGCTGCTTCCATACAACGCGACAATTAAGGGAAAAATAATCTTCGAAGGAAAAAATTTACTTGAAATACCAATTGATATTTTCAGAAAAGAAATACGCTGGAAAAAAATTGCAACAGTTTTTCAAGGAGCCATGAATTCGCTCCATCCAACAATGAAAATAGGAGATCAAATAACAGAAGCAATAATGTTACACGAGAAAATAGGTAAAAAAGAAGCTTGGGAGAGAGCACAAAAACTCCTTGATCTTGTCGGAGTGAAAGCGGAACGCGCGGATAGATACCCTCATGAACTTAGCGGGGGCCTAAAACAAAGAACCATGATAGCCATGAGCCTCGCCTGTAACCCGACACTAATAATAGCAGATGAACCGACAACCGCGTTGGACGTAATCGTAGAAGCCCAAGTATTAAAAGTTATGAAAGAGCTGCAGGAGAAACTGCAATTGACAATGATCTTTGTAACCCATGACTTATCGCTAATAGCTGAAACATGCAATAAAGTGGCGATAATGTACGCTGGCAAGATAGTGGAAGTAGGAGACGTCGTAGCCGTTTATAAAGAACCCCTACACCCATACACGCAAAAACTCTTGGCGGCATTCCCAAGCATCCTAGGAAGAAAAACAGAGCTAGTTTCAATTCCAGGATTTCCTCCAGACCTACTGTATCCACCATCAGGATGCAGATTCCATCCGAGATGCGACTATGCCATGGAAATATGCAAAAAAGAGGAGCCGCAAACAATCTCAGACGGAAAAAGATTGGTTGCTTGCCACCTTCACACGAAAGGGGGAAAATAAATGCCTGAATACATATTGAAAGTCAGAAATCTTGTGAAATATTACGAGTTGAAATTGGGGATGCTTCAAACGCTTCTCAAAAGGGAACTACCAAAGGTTCACGCTGTAGACGATATAAGTTTTGAAATAGAGAAAGGGGAAATGTTCGGTCTTGTAGGCGAAAGTGGATGTGGAAAGACAACTACAGGACGTTTGGTGTTACGTTTAATCGAACCAACTTCAGGAGAAATCTACTTTAAAGATCAAGACTTATTGAAGCTAGATTACAACCAAATGAGAAAAATGCGCAAATATATGCAAATAATATTTCAAGACCCATATGAATCCCTAAACCCAAGAATGAGCATCTTTGACATTTTGACTGAACCATGTCGAATATTAGGTTTATTTACTTCGTGGCAGGACCTAGAAGATCAAGCTCGCAAAATGCTTGAAGCTGTTGGTTTAACGCCGCCTGATGAGTTTCTCTACAGGTTCCCACATGAAGTATCCGGAGGACAGAGACAAAGAGTCGCCATAGCCAGAGCTTTTATGACAAACCCAGAGTTTATAGTGGCAGATGAGCCAGTATCTATGCTGGACGCCTCTATTAGGGCAGAAGTAACCAGACTGATCAGAGACCTTGTTAACACCTACAAAACATCATTTTTGTATATTACCCACGACCTCGCCCTCGCAAGATATCTATGCAGACACATTGCAGTCATGTATCTTGGCAAAATCGTAGAGAAGGGATTAACTGAAGAAATTATTTCAAGACCAGCACACCCATACACATCTGCGCTGCTTGCCGCCGTTCCAGTTCCAGACCCAACAGGAAGAAGGACAAAAGTCGTAATTAAGGGAGAGGTGCCAAGCCCGGTTAACCCGCCGCCGGGATGCAGATTTCACACCCGCTGTCCATACATACAAGAAAAATGTATGAAAGAAGAGCCCCCATTAACAGAGATAGAGAAGGAAAGATGGGTGGCCTGCCACTTTCCACTACTCTAAACTTTCCCTTTTCTGCTTTTTAGAATAAACAAACAAAATTAACTCAGGCATATTTATTCCAAACACAAAGCTTAACAAAGATATAAACCACATTATAGTCTCAAGCAGAAACAACAGAAGAAAAGGTAAAGCGAAACCAAAAAATACAAGAGCAATTAACATTATAGCGTAAAATGAGCTCTCCTGCTCACTGTCGCCAAAATACAATAAAGGATTTAAATCTGTTGCATCTAATTTCTTATACAACTTGACTTTAACTGCCGTGAAAAACAAAACTTGAGGAAGTGCAAGTAATAAAAATATGTAGACTTGAATACCTAAAATTATAAGGGCAAGAACAAAACTGCAAACAGAGAGAAATAAACTTAATAAAACCCACCTAAGAGAAAAAGGATAACTAAAAACTTCTTTCAATTTTAAACACTCAACCTACGGGAAATAGGCGTAACGCTGCAAAGTCGAAATATCCATAAGCGGAACGTTCTTTAACGAAAAGTAAACGTTGAAAAACCATTCGTTGCCAGAATTTTCATATAGTTGCCAAAAAGTCTGGGAGAAATCAGGTTTTATCCTTTTAGAAAAGTTTAATGAGACATTGCTAAAAGGCGGAATGGACAACTCGCTTCCCGTCGGGTATTTGATGAAGGAGGGCTCTTCCAACATGATGTTAACCTTTTTCAAATAAATTGACGGTTTAAAATAAACAAGTTTCAATTTTATATTTGATGGGTTAGATATGACGAAATTAATACTTATGGTTAATGTTTCATTATGGACATGAACAGATTCAACACGTATACTCAGCCCGTTAAGAATAAAAAAAGTATTTGTATATAAATTAATGCTGTAGAAACCTAAAATAAGAGAAACTAAACATGTCATCAGAAAAGGAAGATAACGCGTTCCTTTAAACATGCCATCACCTGCAGAAACTCTTTTATTTTGAAATATATTAGTCTTAGCAGGGCAAATATGCAACTAAAAAATAAAGGATTTGCGGAAAAACTGATTTTAACAGTTCTATTGGGTATTTCGATTTGGGGTTTTACAATTCAAACCTTTATCCTAAAGACAGAAATCGCAGTATATTTGATAGCTGTTTTTATAACAAATTTCACCTTCGCTTTAGCTTTTAAAAATTTGAAGTTAGGCCTTTTATGTATGTTCGCAGCATTGTTGTTCAGTGTACTTTTAGCCTGGATAGCATTGATACTGCCACCATTAATGTTAGGCGAAAGCGTACTTGTAAGATTTACAACCGATGTCTTCTCCTACCATATTGCACGTTACATTCTGTTGGGTCTCCCAGTTATGTTAATGGGTATGTTGATGGGAAGCATTTTTATAGACGCTGTATGACCGATAATCTTTATTAAAGAGGCCGACAAAAAAGAATTCATGAAATTTAAAAGCAACCGTTATAAAATATTGTTCACGCTCATGCTCACCATAATTGTTTTATCAGTCACAGCCTGCACGATTGACCCAACATTATGTGAGGAGTCTAAAGAAGAATTAAAAGTTTTAAGTTATAGAGGGCTGTTAAGTGATCTTTTCTACATCGTTTTTGGAGAGGTTTACAACGCCGGGGACAAATTTATCAAAAACTCGAAAATTGAAGTATCGTTGTTAAACAGTCAAGGTGGATTGGTTGCAAAAATTAATGCTACCTCGAGTCTTTCGGTGATTCCCCCGAAGAGGAGATCGCCCTTTATAGGCTACTATTGGGGAGAAAACAAAAATTTCATATGGAATATTACAATTAACAGGGTAACTTACGATTATGCTGATGAACGCCCCCGGGCATTAGCATTTACACATATACGCTTCTATAATGGAACGCTACAAGTACATGTTTTAAACAACTGCACTCTGGCTGTAGGAAAGAAAATGGCAACAAATAATTTAAAGGTTGTAGCTGCACTCTACGTCCAGGATAAAATTGTAGGGGTAAGCGCAGGTTTTCTGAATTTAAACGAGCCTGGGCTTTTATGGGACACGGATACATCAGCTGTTGTTCCCAATAGCGAACCTATCACTGTCCTTTTTGCAGATCCTTTCAATGAAATGGAAGTTGTTTCTGCAGAAAAAGTCGTGGCTTCCGTCGAGTCGCGGGACCTCGCTGCTCAGTATCAACTCATTGGATTAAGGGAGGACAACGATTGGAATTGGAAACTATTATATGAGGAGGAAATCCCAAAAGATGATGAAAGCGGCTATAAAAAGGGAGCAGGTTGGAATTTAGAGTCTCTAATCACACTAATAATTCTGACAATTTTAAGCTCATTAATCGTTACTGCTTTATATTTAAGAAGGAGGGGGTCACGGCGTCTCAAGAAGAGAATAAAATGAAGAGATACAGGAATATGGCTATAAAGACTTTAAAGTTGGTATTCTACCCTTTCAAACTTTTTGGCAAAATTGCTTTGAAAGTGTTCTGGGCTGCTTCCAATTACACTGGCAAAGGAGCGGAAATTGTAAAGGCTATACCTGCAATATTATTGGCGGTTGCAATATTTTATCCGGCTTGGAGTTTCCCAATTTTCCTCTGGCTTAGCCTCCAATATGGCTCACCGCTAAATTACATTTTATATTCTTTGTGGGTTGGTCAAATAATAATATTTACAGTCATAGTTGCATATATTGACCGTGTCAGGAAGAGTTGAGAAAAGCATTAGATCCTTAAGATTGCCCCTCATTTTTCTTCTTCGGCCATCGCCTTCTAAACAGAAGGTAGGACAAGCCATACACGCCAACTATAACCACAACAGCTAATATGATTTGGGAGAAAAACCATTCATCCCGCGTCTTTTCAGCAGTTTCATAATAGGGACTTGCTAACGGTTGATAGTCAACATTATTTTTTGCAATGTAATAGGGCTTATCGATAAACCCGTCGGAATCTGAATCCTCAAATATACAATCGCTCCAGTAATTTCCGCCTATTGGATAGGACAAGTTCCAACTGTTGATGGAATAGTAGGGAGGTTCAAACCGCACTTGTACGGTATTGTTTATGAAGTTGTTTTGGCAAAAAAGGTTGTTTGTTAAGCCTTCATTGAAAATGTTTATATAAATGCCGCAAGTGTTATTGGACAAAGTATTTTTCGAAACAAGATTGTCGGTTGAAAACCTATCTTCAAAGTACAAACCAAAAGAGTTGTTAAATATTCTGTTTTTAACAATATGGTTTTCCTTAGAATTTATTAAGGCGACTCCTATATAGTTGCCGTAGATAACATTATTAGACAACTTATTCTTTTTGGAGAACGTAAAAAGTCCAACAGCCGCGAACTTGCTTCCAAAAATTGTGCAATTACTAATTTCAATTTCCTCACATGAGCCCCAAACCCGTATCCCAGCATAAGTGCTATTCTGTATTGTACAGTTGGTGATGCGAATTTTGGATGACGAATCTATTTTTATTCCAATATAGCAATCCATGATTATGCAGTTTATTATGGTTACATTTTTCGCTTTCACGTTTATGCCGGCGAAACCCTGCCCTGAATTTTTGATGGTTAAAGATTCCAGCAACACATTTTCGCTTAAAACCGTAATTACGTCGCCGCTTCCATTAGAATTGAAGACGACAGCGTTCGGAGTTTCACCAGCCAAGTGAATTGACTTGTTAATAACAATTTGTCCTACATACTCCCCTCTTTTTAGGACAACTTTCTCTCCTGGAGCTGCAGCGTTAATCGTTTCTTGCACTGGGTTTGTAACGTCAGCGTATGTTATAAAGGTTGAAAATACTGTGAGGATTAGCAAAAACGCATTGACGACCTTAAAGCTTTCCATCTTTAGAGTTTAACCCTCCCCTCCTTAAAACACTTTTGCTTTAAAGAGCAAAAGTGTTAAAATAAGGTAAGCAGCATATACAATCAATATCGCCCCGCTAACAGCGCGAACCCTTGCCTTATAACGGTACAAGCTTCTGGTTAATTTTGAAATAGAGCTGGAGAATAATCCAGCAATTAAAAACGGCGTTAAAACCCCGAGGCAAAATAAGCTTACGATTAATGGTAGATGGCTAAAAAGAATTGGAGAAGGATAAGCACTTATCATAGCCACGAAAACCGGGGCTATACAGGGGTCAAGGAAGTAGAAAGTGAAGCCTAATAAAACTAGTCCGAAATATGAAATTACATATTTTCGAGCAAGGTTTACAACTAAAGGTTTTGTTAACTCTGTTTGATCCCTCTTCCCCTTGTGGAAGGTTAAGCCCATTAAATTCAACCCGAAAATAATAGCAAAAATAGATACAATCCACATTAAAATTTCCTGAACATTAAAAATTACAGACAAAGCCACAATACCGAAAACCATGACTAAGAAGATGGCCACTGCTGCAGCAGCGAAGCCGAAGGAAAAGGAGGCTATCTGCATAATTTTCCTTCTAACACTGGTGCCTTCTACTATGGTGTAGCTTAGAATGAAGGACAACAAAGCAATTAAACATGGAGAAAACGTTTCGAAAAATCCAAAGGTGTAAGATGATAGAATAATGAAAGCTAATGGAAAATTATCCTCAGAGGATTCTGCAGGACATTCACCTCTTAAACAAGCATCTATATACGCTCTAACATCATCAACGGTAAAATCGCCGAAAAAAATATGTTCCCCATTTATAACAATCGAGTTTTTCGGTTTGCCAGCATATGCGTTCCATTCTATTTCTTCAGCGGTAACAAAGCCTTCATACTCCCGTTTAATCTGGCTGAAAATTTCAGACTTATTTAAGAAATCATAATAAGCGCTTAACCAGCCGGGACAAGTCCAACACATACCCTCTTCTTTAGACGGGTCCCAATAATAAAATTCAACAACAATTTGGGTGGCGATCGTTATTTTGACAGAAAAAGCAAAAAGCACAAAAATGGTAAAAATAAAAACCAAATTAAGCTTCATTTTTGATCATGTAAAATAGGGATCTGGCGATATAAAAGAATTCTTCTGCGTAAACCTTGAAACGTCTTAAAACTTTACCGTTTTAACCTAGGATCTAACTTTCTTCTTGAAAGCCTAAAGAGTTTTACCCTGTTTTTAATTCTTACTTTAAAGTGTAAACCAAAGAAAAAGGGAGAGTTATGGTTCCGATTTCCCATAGTTTCTGAGGACGACGCCAACATCACTCATATCAACAATGTTGTCGCCGTTAATGTCGAGGTTTGAGTCCCATTTTGGGTCGCCTTTCTTGGTGCCGTAGGCTCTGAGGATGATGCCAACATCACTCATGTCAACAATATTATCGCCGTTAACGTTGCCTGGTACTACGACTTTAACCCAGATTTTATAAATATTGTCTACGATATCTTCTTCCCCCAACAATATGGTAATATTAGCAGTTACAGTATAGTTACCAAAGGTTAAGCCCGTAGTTTCCCATGGAATTCTAACAATCATGGAGTTCGGTTTGAGTCCTCTACTTGGTAAACTGATGCCCAATTCGCCAATCAGCATCGAATCGTAATATGCTGTGCAATTGAAAGTTTCTGTTTGTTGACCATAGTTTATTATTTTGATGTTTAAGGTTATCGTCTGATTATAATTGTAAGGAATATACGTTTTTGACGCTGTTACCGTTTTTATCCCAATGTCTCTCGAGCCGCCATATGGTTTCATTAATGGATAACGATCCGTGATCCCCCATTTTGTGTATCGAGCGTCACCTAATCCGTCACTATAGCCTAGAATGTTTTGCAATGGCCCGCAATTATTGTCTTCACCCTCATAGTCGCTCCAAAAGTTCCCGCCAAACGGGTAATCATTATCCCACAGGTTTGCCGACCCATCTGTGGCAACCTGAGCCTCATTGTTAATAAAACTATTGTAGTAAATTCTATTTTCAGCAGCATTAATGACTAAAACACCGAATCCAAAAATGCCTATATTATCGACGATAATGTTTTGGCTTAAAGTGTTTCCATTCGAATGTACTAATTCGATGCCCACATCATTGTTGGATACTATGTTTTTAATCACGAGATTGAAGTGGGATTCCCACCCTAATGCTAACCCTTCGAAGTTTTCCGATATGTTGTTTTTAAATAGAATGTTGTAGGGTCCGGAGTAACTGAGCCATATTCCCTTGTCATTGTGGCAAACTTGATTTTCATGCAAATAATTCCGAGAAGAGTTCTTCAACCATATACCTATACCATTGAAAGCTATATTGTTGCCATAAATTGAGCAGTTAGAGGATTTGAATAATTCAATCCCATGATTGTTGTCTGTTGCAGTGACGTTTTTGATTGTAGAATCCGTGGTATATGCCAATAGCAAGCCTTGACCATTACCCATTAAAGTTAGATTTTCAATGGTGATGTAGCTTGAGTTTACTATCGCCAAATATCCAATGCTTGGGAATGCGGTTGAATTTATTGTAAGGTTTTTCTGACCAACTAAGTAGTAGATGGATTTTCCATCTATCAAGTTTGAGGCGTCAATGTCATGAATATAATGTTGCAAAGTATAACCTGTAACAAAGAAGTTGTAAACGTTGCCCGTTATGTTATTGTTTCTAAAGGTACAATTGCTAGATGATGAAAGCTCAACGCCCATTTTGTTTCCAGTCACCTTAATGTTTTGTACATTTACGTTACCGCATTTAGAAATGAAAAGGCCCGTGGACCCATATCTTATGGTGAAGTTCACAATAGAAACGTTATCAGTTATTATTTTGAGGACTTCGCCATATCCTCCGCCATCGATTATTGTGGTTTCCGCGTCTTGACCGCGAAGAGTCAATGATTTATAAACTATTAATTTTTCAGGGTAAACTCCCGCTCTAACCAGTATTGTGTGTCCGCCAATAGTTGTTGAGGCATCAATCGCATCCTGTATTGTGGGATAGTGTAATCCCGTGTTGAGGTTTTGGACAGGTGGGGTATAAGGTGTCATCAATGGGTATCTATCTTGGTTGGAGGCATCAATAATGTACGGCGTATCACCTATCCCGTCGCTTCCAGTTTCATTCTGATAAGGTCCGCTTTTCTCGTCAACACCTGTATAGTCGCTCCAATAATTGCCTCCCGACGGATATGCATCGTCCCAAACGTTGTTAAATGATTGATAGATAGGGCCAACCTGTTTCGTGTTGTTTATGAAGTTGTTGTGAAAGATCTTGTTATGCGAAGAAGCATAAAGCCTAATTCCAACACCACTATTAATTATGCTGTTTCCAGAAAGGATACTATGGGATGACTGATAAATCTCAACACCGTACATGCCATTACTGTCAAGGTTGTTGCCGAAAACTGTGCATTTTTCAGAACCGTAAATGCGAATGCCATCTTCATTTTCAGTGATATTGTTACCGCGAATTATTATCATTGAGGACTCCTCAACCCAAACACCTACACTTCCATTTTTCACATAATTGCTTACAATTTCACATTGGGAGGAGCCGTAAATGCGGATACCAGCATAATAACTTTGCAATATATTGCCCCATACAAACGAATTGTATGCGTGATCAAGAAACAAGGCGCTGTCCGGTCGCAAACCACTTTTTCTTATTGTGAAATTTTTAACTGTTGTATAGTTTGCCTTTATATAGAGTACCGTGCCCTCCCCGTCGCCGTCAATTATTGTTTCTTCCGCGCTTTCCCCAATCAACGTTAAATTATTCTTTTCGACGGTAACGTGCTCATGATAAACGCCAGTTTTAACATATATTATGTCGCCTGCCTCAGCGGCATTCACAGCCTCCTGAATTGTTGCGTAATCATCCGGAACAATTATCGTTTTAGATTCTGTTAGGACTGGTCGGGGCTGCATATTCAGCAAAGAAAACAATAGTAGTAACGTAACAAAAACTGCAATTTCCATTTTCTTATTTTTCAATACTCCTTTCCCCCTTT